>CAYOBK010000214.1:0-9407 GCA_964402275.1 uncultured Bauldia sp. | reverse complement strand
GCCGTGATCGGCACGGCTAGGCCTGCAATCATGCCCGCCCGCCGATTGATGACAGCATCGCCGGATCGATCCCGATCTCGGCCAGCGCCACGTCGTATTTGTTGTCGATCTCGGAATCGAAGACGAGGTAGGGTCGCGCGTGGCAGTGGAGCCAGCCATTGGCCTGGAGTTCGCTTTCCAGCTGCCCCGGACCCCAGCCGGCGTAGCCGAGCGCCAAGAGCGCCTTCCTCGGCCCGCGGCCGGCGGCGATCGCCTTGAGAATCTCCAAGGTTGCCGTCAGGCACACTTCATCGTCGATCAGCAACGTCGAATTGTCGATCACATAATCGGCACTGTGCAAGACGAAGCCGCGGCCGGTCTCGACCGGACCGCCGCGGTGGACCATCAGCCGGCTCACTTCGGCAGGAAGGCGAATGTCGCCCTCGGGCATGATCTGAAGGCGCGACAGGACCTCGGGGAAGGTCAGCCGCGGCGCTGCTTGGTTAATGCGAATTCCCATCGCACCCTCGGGCGAATGGGCGCAAACATAGATGACCGCCCGTTCAAATCGGGGATCGTTCATCCCGGGCATGGCGATGATCAGCTGGCCGTCGAGGTAACCGTCGCCGGGGTCTGTCCAACGTTCCATAGACGAAATCCTAACACGGAGGCGTCAAAAGGAAATGACCCGGGAACGGCCCGGCTCACGGGAAAATGAGGCAATTCCGCCTCGCACACACATTTGTTGGTCGGTACCAATTGCGATCATGATGGGCTGTTCGCGTGCAAATTCGGGCCTCGGGGCCGTGGTTCTCCTGATCGCGGCGCTCGCCCCGCCTGCGGCCGCCGAAGTCGGACCGTGGGTCGAATACGACGCCGTCAGCATCCGTTTGGTCGCAAGTCCCGGGGAAGACGGCGCGGCGCCGGTCGCCGCATTGGAGATGCGCCTCGAGCCCGGATGGAAAGCCTATTGGCGGACCCCGGGCGAGGGCGGGTTGCCCACGACTTTCGATTTCAGCCTTTCGCGCAACGTTGCCGCGGCGGAGGTTTCTTATCCGGCGCCGCGCAGATACACCGACGCTTACTCGGTCACCAATGTCTACGAAGGCAGAGTGATCTTCCCGATCCAATTGACGCCAGGGGTCGGAACGGCTCCGATGACCGTGCACGTGACAATCGACATGGGGATCTGCGAGACCATCTGCATACCGGCGCAGTTGGAAACTGCCGTCACCTTCGCGCCGAACGATGTCGATGCGGTTGCGCTCGCGTTGTTCGATGAAGGAACAGCGCTGCTGCCGACGCCGCCGATTGCCGGCGAATTCGAAGTCACCGACCTTGCGTTGATCACCAAGAATGGCACGGAGAGCATCTTCGAACTGGTAGCGGTCGTACCGCAAGCCTTCGGCACCGAGTTGTTCATCGAAGCGCCCGAGGGCTGGTGGCCGAACGTGCCTGAGCAGACCGGACGCGACGGCAATCGTTTGACCTTCCGCTTCAGCGTCGAGCGGCCGGACGCGGCGGTGCCCCTGTCCGGCTCCCTGATCATCGTGACGCTGGTGTCGGCGGGCAGGGCGATCGAACAGCAGATCGTCCTGCCGTGACCACGGCTACCTTGCGGCCGCCATTCCGTCGCGCGCCAACTGGTCGGCTCGCTCGTTGCCGTCATGGCCCGCATGCCCGCGCACCCAATGCCAGGTGACGTCGTGGCGCTGGCGCGCCGCGTCGAGGCGGCGCCATAGATCCTCGTTCTTGACGCCCTTTCCCGCCGAATTGCGCCAGCCATTGCGCTGCCAATTCGCGAGCCAGACGGTGATGCCGCCGCGGACATATTGGGAGTCTGTGTAGAGGTCCACCTTCATCGGGCGCTTGAGTCCTTCGAGCGCTTCGGCGGCGGCGGTCAGCTCCATCCGGTTGTTGGTCGTATCCGGCTCGCCGCCCTTCAGCTCGCGTCTTTGCCCGTTCCATATCATCAGCGCGCCCCAGCCGCCGGGGCCGGGATTGCCGGAGCAGGCACCATCGGTCCATATCGTGACGCGGCCGCTCACACGCCGATCCCATAGGCTTCCGCGCTTGTCGCGCTGCGGTGAAAACGGAGTTTCGCCAAATACTCGAGCGGATCCTTGGGCGTGACCAGCGCGCCCTCGGGAACTGACAGCCAATCGCTGAGCCGTGTGAGAAGGAATCTCAGCGCGGCGCCGCGTGCGAGAATCGGAAGGCTTGCGATCTCGCTCGAAGCCAGCGGCCGAACGGCGTTGTAAGCGTCGAGCAGCGCTTTCGCTTTGGTGACGTTGAGGGACTTGTCGAGCTCGAAACACCACGCGTTGAGGCAGACCGCCAAGTCGTAGGCGAGCATGTCGTTGCAGGCGAAGTAGAAGTCGATGATACCGGACAGTTGCTCGCCGAGAAAGAACACGTTGTCCGGAAACAGGTCGGCGTGGATCACACCCTCCGGCAGGCGGGCAGGCCAGTGCTCCCTGAGGAACGACAGTTCGCTCCGGATCTCCCCGCCGAGACCTTCGGCCACGCGATCGGCTTTGGGGAGCGCACCTGCTGCGAGCTTTTCCCAGCCGGCAAGTGACAGCGCGTTTGCCCGCCGCAGGGAGAAATCGGCGGCAGCCAGGTGCAGGCGCGCAAGCGCCGCGCCGACGGCGCCGCAGTGCTCGCGCCGCGGCCGCCGTACCGACAATCCCTGCAGGAAAGTGATGACTGCCGCGGGCCGGTCGGCGAGGGTGCCGAATACGCGCCCGCCGCGGTCGGCCACCGCGATCGGGCAGTGCTGGCCGGCAGCTGCAAGATGGTTCATCAGCCCCAGGAAGAAGGGGAGATCTGCCCGGTCGACCCGCTTCTCGTAGAGAGTGAGGATGAAGGGGCCGCGGTCTGTGACCAGAAGGTAGTTCGAGTTCTCGACGCCTTCGGCGATGCCCTTTACCGAAAGCACGTTGCCGATGTCGTAGCCGGCGACGAACTCGGCCAATTGCTCCACGCTGATTTCGGTGTAAACCGCCAAAGCCGCCCCGAACGATCAGGATGAGGTGCAGCGAGAATTGCTGCGACTAGACGTTACGCAATTCTCGCGGCAAACCGAACGCGATCAATTCTTCCGCCGTCTTGACCACGGACGCCGACACGTCGAACCGGCTGGCGAAGGCTTCGATCACCTCGTCGACAAGCTTCTCCGGCGCTGAGGCTCCGGCAGTCACACCAACACGCGCACAGCCTTCGAACTTCGACCAGTCGATCTCGGCGGCACTCTGCACAAGCGTGGCATATCTGCAGCCGGCCTGCTCGGCCACCTCCTTCAGGCGCTGCGAGTTGGAGGAATTGGGCGCGCCGACCACCACCATCGCGTCGACGGTCGGCGCGACCTGCCGTACGGCCTCCTGCCGGTTGGTGGTTGCGTAGCAGATGTCTTCACGATGCGGTCCGACGATGCTGGGGAACCGCCCCCGCAGCACCGCGATAATCGCCGCGGTGTCGGATACCGACAGCGTCGTCTGGGTGACGAAAGCGAGGGCGTCGGGCTGCCGCGGACTGAAGACGCGTGCGTCCGCCTCGGTCTGGACCAGAGTGATCGCGCCCGCAGGCAACTGGCCGAGGGTTCCCTCGACTTCCGGATGCCCGGCATGACCGATCAGCACGATCTCCCGGCCGTGCTTGTGATGGACCGCCGCCTCGCGGTGCACCTTGGTGACCAGAGGGCAGGTGGCGTCGATATGGAACAGGTTGCGTCTTGCCGCCGCCTCCGGAATCGCCTTGGCGACACCGTGCGCCGAAAAAATCACCGGCTGCTCCGTATCGGGGATATCGTCGAGTTCGTTGACGAACACCGCCCCCTTCTTCGTCAGCCCCTCGACGACGTGGCGGTTGTGGACGATCTCATGGCGCACATAGACCGGCGCCCCGTAACGCTTCAGCGCCAGCTCGACGATCTGGATCGCGCGATCGACGCCGGCGCAAAAGCCGCGCGGCGAGCACAGCAATATCTCCAGGGGTGGCTTGATGCTGGTGTTCATCGCGGCTCGCTGCTCTCTAAGCCGGGATGGCTCTCTTCTCGCGGCCGAGAAGCTTCGAGGCCTGGTTGGCGCTCATCGGCGCGCCGAAAAGATAACCCTGTGCGTATTCGCAGCCAAGATCCAGAAGTTCGGCCGCCTCCTCCTCCGTCTCCGCCCCCTCGGCGACGACATCCATGTCGAGATCGTGCGCGAGCGCGACGATCGATCGGAGGATGATTTCTCTCGCGCCGGACGGCCGGCCGCTGACGAAACTCTTGTCGATTTTCAGGGTGTCGAACGGGAAGCGTTGCAGATAGGACAGCGACGAATAACCCGTGCCGAAATCGTCCAGCGACAGCCCGGCGCCGAGTTCGCGCAGACGTGCCAGCATCTGGGCGCTCCGCTCCGGGTTCTCCATGACGATGCTCTCGGTGAGCTCGATCTTGAGCGATCCGCGCTCGACATTCGACCGAACCAGCACCGATTTCACATCGGTGATCAGATCCTGCCGCAGCAGCTCGCGGCTGGATATGTTGACGCTGACGAAGATCGGCGTCGCGACACGAAGTTCATGCTGCCAGTCGCTGAGCTGCCTGGCGGCGCGGTCGAGCACGAAGAGGCCGAGCTGCGAGATCAGCTTGCTGCGCTCGGCCAGCGGGATGAACTCCGCCGGCGGAATCCGCCCGTGCTTGGGATGGTCCCATCGCGCCAGTGCCTCGAATCCCGCGATCTCCCGGTTGTAGAGTCGAACGACCGGCTGGAAGACGATCTTGATCTCGTCGCGGCCAAGCGCCCGCTGCAGGTCGGCCTCGAGATTGGTGACGTCGGCACCCATTTGGCGGAGCGCCGGCCGGTACGCCTCGATGCGGTCGCCGCCGTCGCGTTGGGCCTGATACATGCCGATCTCGGCGTCCCTGATCAGCTCCGCCGCGTCGGTCGGCCGAGTCTCGTCCGGCCGCGCGATACCGATAGAGGCGGTCGGCGTGATCTCCTTGTCGCCGAATCCGATCGGGCTGCGCACCGCCCGCCGGATCGACTCGGCTAGCCCCGCGATCCGCCCGGCTTCCGTATCCGACAAAAGGATAAGCCCGAACTGGTCGCCCGCCAGCCGCGCCAGCGTGTCCTGCGGCTGGATGAGGCGTGTCAGGCGGCGGGAAATGGTCAGGAGGACCGAGTCGCCCACCGGCAGTCCGTAGTTGTCGTTGAGCTCCTTGAACGAATCGAGGTCAAGCACGATCACGGAGGGACGGGCGCTATGCTCCGCATTGGCTCGCGTCAGCGCCGCATCGAGCCGGTCGAGAAACAACTGCCGGTTCGGCAGGCCCGTCAGCTGATCGCGCACCGAATCATGCAGCAGCCGTTCTTCAGCGATTCGGTCGTCGGTAATGTCGAACAACGTGCCGACGCAGCGCAGCACTTCGCGGTCGGTGCCGATCACCGGACGCGCGCGGAGCAGGAACCAGCGGTAGTGGCCGTCTTCCCCGCGCAGGCGGAACTCCTGATTGAGACGGCCGCGCCTGACCTCCACGATCGCATCGAGCATCGCCTTGAAGCGGTCGCGGTCGCCCGGATGGAGATGCTCGATCCATTCGATCGACGTCGCCGACAGCGTTTCCGGTTCGAATCCCAGCAATTCGTCCAACTCCGGTCCGGTGCTGATCCGGTCGCGGTCGACGTCCCAGTCCCAGATGATGTCGCCGGCGCCCGTCAGCGCCAGCGCCCGCCTCTCGGTCTCGTCGATCGGCCCTTGCGCCACCGCGCCGCCGGCGAAGGCATGCTGCATGACGGTGAAGCCGATCAGCAGAACCACCAGCACCAGGCCGCCGGCGAGCGCCGGTTGCACCATGTCGTCGGAGAGGACGCCGGTGACGGTCAGACCGCCGGCGATCACCCAAACGAGGAGCAGGAACCACGTCGGCACCAGCATTACCGCCCGATCGAACCCGCGGCTCGCGAGGATACCGATCAGGCCGAAGCCGACGACCACAGTCGCACCGAACGAGAAGCGGGCGATGCCGGCGGCGAGCGAGGGTTCGATCACCGCAATCGCAAGGACGGCCACCAGCCCGATCAGCCAGGCGATCGTGATGTGCGAATAGCGCACGTGCCAGCGTCCGAGATGGAGGTAGGTGTAGGTGAAGATGACCAGCGCCGCGGCGAGGAGGACCTCTGCTGCCGCGCGCCAGACCTGGTCTTCGCCGGGCTGCAGCTGCGCCACCCGGTTCCAGAAGCCAAAGTCGATGCAGAGATAGATGAGGACCGCCCAGGCGAGCGCCGCCGTCGCCGGGAAAAGTGTCGTTCCGCGCACGACGAAAACGATGGTGAGAAGCAACGCCAGGAGTCCCGCGATGCCGAGGACGATGCCGCGGAACAGGGTGTAGCTGTTGACCGCGTCCTTGTAGGCGTCCGCTTCCCAGAGCTGCAGTTGCGGCAAGCCGGGCGTCCGCAACTCGACGATGAAGGTGGTGATAGAGCCGGGATCGAGCGTGATCAGGAAGACGTCCGCTTCCTGGCTGGGCTGACGGATCGCGCGAAAGCCGCTGCTCGGCGACACCGCAAGGATCCGCGTGCCGCCAAGATCCGGTGCAAACAGTCCGGAATTCGCCAGCCGGAAATGCGGGGCAACCAGCAGACGGTCGATCTGCTCGTCGCTGTTGTTGGCGAGCGCGAACACCGCCCAATGGTAAATCGGGCCGTCGCCGACGACGTCGCGCTCGCCAATCCGGAGGCTTCGGATGATACCGTTGGCATCCATCGCCGCCTGTGTGGAGAAGGCGGGCTCGTCGGTCGTCTCGAAGTCGGCGGCGGTGGTGAGATCCAGCGTTCGGCCGTCGAGCGGCACGGCGACGGTGTCGAAGGCGAGGGCCCGGTTGGGCCCGCCGGCCAGCGCCAACGCAATTGCCCCGAGGGCCAATAGCCTACGAACCGCCGACACCGACCCTCCCTTCACCGCGATCTGCCGGCATTCTGTAGTGAATGCGGATGGGGCGAACAACACGCAATTCGCGATCGGGTGGGACTAGCGGCCAACGCGCAAATCGCCGTTGACAATCGCGAAAAGCAAATGGTCCTGCCAGCGGCCGTCGATGCACAGATAGCTCCGCGCATATCCTTCCCGTGCAAATCCGGTTTTTTCGAGGAGTCTGATGGACGCCGCGTTATGGGGGAGGCATGCCGCCTCCAGGCGATGCAGTCTGAGGGTGTCGAAGGCGAAGCCGACGGTTGCCCGTACCGCGTCGGTCATGTAGCCGCGGCGCGCGTGCCGCTCTCCCATCCAGTAGCCGATTGACGCCGACTGGGTGACGCCGCGCTGCACATGCGACAGCGTCAGGCCTCCAAGGAGGACGGTCTCGTCGGCGGCCGAAAAGATGAAGAACGGATAGCCGGACCCTTCGCGGATCTCGCGTTGATATCGTTTGATCCGCCGCCGGAATCCGAGACGCGAGAGCTCGTCGGCCGGCCAGACCGGCTCCCAGGGTGCAAGGAAGCCGCGACTCTCCGCTCTGATCGTCACCCATTGCGGGTAATCGGTTATCGCCGGCACGCGCAGGAAGACCTTGTCGCCGCGAATGCCGGGCACCGTGTTGGGAGGCGTGAAGGATCGGAGGAAGGCCACGGCGTTGCTCCGTCACGCCGGCGCCGGCGCGCCGAGTCGCGCTGCGACGCGGTCGTATTCGATCAGCGAGCCGACCGGTCCAATCGCGGCCAGCGTCGGCGCGGTTTCGGTAAACATCGCTCCCGCGAGGCGGCGGGCATCCGCGACCGTGACGGCGTCGATTTTGGCGACCAGTTCCTCGACCGGCACGACGCGGCCGAAGACCATGAGCTGACGGGCCAACTGGCCGGCTCGGGCAATCGGGCTCTCCAACGCCATCAGCAGCCCGGCACGCGCCTGAGCCTTCGCGCGGCCGATCTCGTCTTCCGACAGGTCGGCGGCGGCGCGCTCGATCTCGCCGAGGACCACCGGCGTCAATTCGGCGATGTCGTCCTCGCCGGTCGCCGCATGAACGCCGAACAGGCCCCCATCCGCGAACGCCCAGTGAAACGCGTAGATCGAATAGCAGAGGCCGCGCTTCTCGCGGACCACCTGGAACAGCCGCGATGACATGCCGCCGCCAAGCGCCATCGAGAGGATCTGCGCGGTGTAATAATCCGGCGACGTCACCGGCCGCCCGGCGAAGCCGAGCACGATCTGAGCCTCCATTAGGTCGCGCATCTCGCGCCGCTCGCCGCCGCGATACAGCGCCGACTCGGGCGGCGGGCCGGGGTCGGCCTGGACGCCGGCCAGGCCTTCCTCCGCCATCCGCACGAGCTGAGCGTGGTCGACGGCCCCGGCGGCGGCAACCACCAGCGAAGGCCCGCGATAATGCGCGCCAAGATAGTCGAACAGCGATTGCCGGGTCATGGATCTGACCGACTCGGGGGTGCCGAGGATCGGGCGGCCGAGCGGCTGGTCGGGAAACGCCGCGCCGGAGAAGAAATCGAAGACCAGGTCCTCGGGCGTGTCGAGCGCCGCCCCGATCTCCTGGACGATGACGTGTTGTTCGCGCTGGAGCTCGTCGGGGTCGAACGCCGAATTCCGCAGGATGTCCGTAAGGATGTCCATCGCAAGCGGCACATCCGCCTTCAGCACGCGGGCGTAATATTGCGTCTGTTCGACGCTGGTCGATGCGTTGAGCTCGCCGCCGACCGCTTCGATCTCCTCGGCGATCGCCAGCGCGCTTCGCCGGGCGGTTCCTTTGAACGCCATATGCTCCAACAGATGCGCGATTCCATGCTCGGCGGGTCGTTCCGAGCGCGAGCCGGAACTGACCCAGATGCCGAGCGCGGTACTCTGCAGCTGCTCCATCCGCTGGCTGACGACGGCGATGCCGGAGGGGAGACGGGTGAGGTTCACCGACATATTTTCACGCCTCCTGCCTGGCGGCCCGCGCATGGGTTTCGACGTGGCGCTCCACCGGCGCAAGATCATTGGCAAGCACCACGAACTTCTCCTCGCGTTCGTCCAAGGACGACAATTGGGCCGGCGACTCGACGACTCGCCCCGTGGCCGCCTTCACGGCCTCCGGGAACTTCGCCGGATGCGCCGTCGCCAGGGTGACCATCGGCGTCGGCGTCGGCAGGAACCGGTCGGCAACCGCCATGGCCACTGCGGTGTGCGGGTCCGGCAGATAGCCGGCGCTGTCGACCGAGCGAGCCATGCTCGCTGCCGTCTCGGCCTCGTCGGCCCGGCCGGCCTCGAAGCGTTGCCCGATCCAAGCGACGGCATCGGCCTGGATGGTGAAGGCGCCGTCGGATTGGAGGCGGCTCATCATGCGCTTGACCTGCTTTCCGTCGCGGCCGACGGCGAGCCACAGCAGCCGCTCGAAATTCGACGCCACCTGTATGTCCATCGACGGCGACGATGTCGGGACGACGTCCCGCACCTCGTAG
>CAYOBK010000213.1:0-3859 GCA_964402275.1 uncultured Bauldia sp. | reverse complement strand
CGCCGGAATTCAGCCGATCGTCGGCTGCGCGCTCGCGGTGGACTTCGCCGACCAGGAGGCCGGTCCGCGTGGCGGCCCTGCCGTGTCGCAGCGGCCGCGGCTGGTGCTGCTGGCCGCCTCGGATGCCGGCTACCGCAGCCTGATGCGGCTCAATTCCCGCGCCTTCTTGGAAACGCCGTCGCACGAGCCGCCGCACGTCAAGCTTGCCTGGCTCGAAGGGGAGACGGACGGCCTGATCGTCCTGACCGGCGGTCCGGGCGGCCCGCTTGATGGGGCCATTGCTGCGGGGCAAGGCGGGCTTGCCGGAGGAAGGCTCGATGCCTTGCTGCCGCTGTTTGGCGACCAGCTCTATGTCGAATTGCAGCGCCAGGGCACGGCGGCACAGCGCGTCACCGAGCCGGCGTTGCTGGACCTCGCCTACGCCAAAGGGATTCCGCTGGTCGCGACCAACGAGCCGTTCTTCCCGGCCGGGGAGGATTACGAGGCGCACGACGCACTGATCTGCATTTCCGAAGGGGCGGTAATCGCCGAGGAGACCCGGCGGCGGCTGACGCCCGAGCACTGGTTCAAGCCCCGAGCGGCCATGGTCGAACTGTTTGCCGATCTCCCCGAGGCGACCGCGAACAGCGTCGAGATCGCGCTGCGCTGCGCGTTCCGCCCGGAGGCGAGGCCGCCGATCCTGCCGCGCTTTGCCGGCAAGGACGCCGACCCCGAGACCGCCGACGTGCTCGAGGCCGAGGCCCTCCGCCGGGAGGCGAAGGAGGGGCTGGCGCGGCGGCTCGCGGCCGGCGGCGTGGCGCCGGGAACCACCGAGGCGGACTATCGCGAGAGGCTCGACTACGAGCTGTCGGTGATCACCGGCATGAAATATCAGGGCTATTTCCTGATCGTCGCCGACTTCATCCAATGGGCGAAGAGCCGGAACATTCCGGTCGGGCCGGGCCGCGGCTCGGGCGCCGGCTCCGTGGTCGCCTGGGCGCTCACCATCACGGACCTTGATCCGATCCGCTTCGGCCTTCTCTTCGAGCGCTTCCTCAATCCGGAGCGCGTGTCGATGCCGGATTTCGACATCGATTTCTGCCAGGACCGGCGCGACGAGGTCCTGCGCTACGTCCAGCAAAAATACGGCGCCGACCATGTGGCGCAGATCATCACCTTCGGCTCGCTGCAGGCCCGGGCCGTGCTCCGCGACGTCGGCCGCGTTCTGCAGATGCCCTACGGCCAGGTCGACCGGCTGTGCAAACTGGTGCCGCAGAATCCGACCAATCCGGTGACCCTCGCCCAGGCGGAGGCGGACGAGCCGCGTCTTCAGGCGGCCCGCGAGGCGGAGCCGATCGTCGGCAAGCTGCTCGATATCGGCCGGAAGCTCGAGGGGCTCTACCGCCACGCTTCGACCCACGCCGCCGGCATCGTCATCGGCGATCGGCCGCTCGAACAGATGGTGCCGCTCTATTCCGATCCGCGCTCGATCATGCCGGTCACCCAGTTCAACATGAAATGGGTGGAAAAGGCCGGGCTGGTGAAATTCGACTTCCTCGGCCTCAAGACGCTGACGGTCCTCGACGCCGCGGTGAAGCTCGTCGCCGAGCGCGGCCGTTCGGTCGACCTCTCGGCGATCCCCCTCGACGACGAGAAGACCTTCAGGATGCTGGCGCGGGGCGAGGCGGTCGGCGTGTTCCAATTGGAAAGCGCCGGCATGCGCCGCGCGCTGGTCGACATGCAGCCCGACCGCTTCGAGGATCTGGTGGTCCTCGTCGCGCTCTACCGCCCCGGGCCGATGGCCAACATCCCGACCTATTGCGCCCGCAAACTGGGGCGGGAGCAGGTCACCTACATCCATCCGCGGCTCGAGCCGATCCTCGAGCCGACTTACGGCGTCATCACCTATCAGGAGCAGGTGATGCAGATCGCGCGGGACCTTGCCGGCTACAGCCTCGGCGAGGCCGACGTCCTCCGCCGCGCGATGGGCAAGAAGATCCGTTCCGAGATGGAGAAGCAGCGGGTCCGTTTCGTCTCGGGTGCCGTCGAGCGCGGGCTGTCGAAAGGCGACGCCGACGCGATCTTCGAAGCCTGCGCCAAATTCGCCGACTACGGATTCAACAAATCGCATTCGGCGCCTTATGCGCTGATCACCTATCAGACGGCCTATATGAAGGCGAACTATCCCGCCGAATTCCTCGCCGCCTCGATGGCGCTGGAGATGACCAACACCGACAAGATCGCCGAGTTCCGCCGCGAGGCGCTGAGGATGGGCATTCCGGTCGAATCCCCGTCGATCAACCGTTCTCGCGGATCGTTCGCGGTGGAGGGCGGGCGCATTCTGTATTCGCTGGCCGCGATCAAGGCCGTCGGGCAGCAGGCCGTGGATCATCTCATCGAGACGCGCGGCGAGCGCCCGTTCCGCCACCTTGCCGACTTCACCGGCCGGATCAATCCGCGGATCGTCAACAAGCGGGCGATGGAGGCATTGGTGGCGGCCGGCGCGCTCGACGAACTCGAGTCGAACCGGGCGCGTCTCACCGCCGGGCTCGACCGCATTCTCGGCCGCGCATCTCATGCCGCCGAGAGCGCCGCAATCGGGCAGAACGAGCTCTTCGGAGGCCTCGCGCAGGAGATCGAGCTGCCGGAGGTCGATCCCTGGCTGCCGGCCGAGCGGCTCCAGCGCGAATACGCGGCCGTCGGCTTCTATCTCACCGCCCATCCGCTTGACGAATATAAGGGCGTGCTGAAACGGCTCCGCGTCCAGCGCTGGACCGACTTTGCCGAGCAGGTGCGGGCAGGCGCGAGTGCAGGGCGCCTTGCCGGAACCGTCACCGGCAAGCAGGAGCGGCGGACGCGGACCGGCGGGCGGATGGGGATCGTCCAATTGTCCGATCCGTCGGGCCAGTTCGAGGTTGTCCTGTTTTCCGAAGGCCTCGCCGAGTACCGCAATTACGTCGAGGTCGGGCAATCGGTGATCATCCTCGTCACTGCCGAGGAGCGCCCCGAGGGCATCAACCTCAGGGCGCAATCGGTCGAGCCGCTCGAGAAGGCCACCGATGGTCTCCAGCGGTTGCGCGTGTTCATCCATGACGAGGAGCCGATCGCGAGCCTGCACAAGCAGCTTCGGGCGGTCTCGGGCAAGGGGGAGGTCAGTCTGGTCCTGACCTCCATGGAAGAAGAGCTCGAAGTCGAGATCCGTCTTGGGGACGGATTTGCCGTCTCGCCGGACCTTGCGGGCGCGGTGCGGGCCATCCGCGGGGTGGACCAGGTCGAGTTGATCTGAGCCCACTTTGCCCGCCCGGCTTGCTTCGGTCGGTCGGGCCCCCTATAAGCCGCGGAATTCCACACGCGGGGCTTCGGGCTCTCGCCGGCGGTTCGCCGCCGACGGCAGTCCTTCCGGTGCCGAAAGGCTCAGCGGCCAGACGCCGCACCCCCGCGGAGGCGAACCGGAGAAGGACGACAACGCGTATGGCTACGCCTGATTTCACTATGCGCCAGCTGCTGGAGGCCGGCGTTCATTTCGGCCACCAGAAGCATCGCTGGAACCCGAAGATGGCCGACTACATCTACGGGGTTCGCAACAACATCCACATCATCGATCTGGCGCAGACGGTGCCGCTTCTGCATCGCGCGTTGAAAGCCGTGGCCGACGTCGTCGCCGACGGCGGCCGCGTCCTCTTCGTCGGCACCAAGCGCCAGGCATCCGAGCCGATCGCCGCCGCCGCCAAGCAGTCGGCGCAGTATTTCGTCAACGCGCGCGGGCTCGGCGGTATGCTGACGATTTGTAAGACGATCTCCAATTCGATCGCTCGTCTGCGCGAGCTCGACGAGCTCCTGGACGGCGAAGCGCTGGGCATTACAAAAAAGGAACGGCTGT
>CAYOBK010000212.1:0-12963 GCA_964402275.1 uncultured Bauldia sp. | reverse complement strand
CGCTGATCGACTCCGACCCGCAACGCGCCATGGCCGAACTCCTCGTCAGACTCTATCCGCAGGCGCTTCGGCCGCTCCCCGTCCTCGCACAGCGCGGAATCTCGCCTCAGGCGGCCGTCGCGGCCGGGGCGCGATTGGAGCCCGACATCGACATCGCGGCGGGCGCCGTGGTGGGTGCCGGCGCGGAGATCGGCGGCGGCACGGCGATCGCGCCGCTCGCCGTGATCGGACCGGGCGTGAAGATCGGCCGCAACTGTTCGATCGGACCCGGGACCACGGTCCTTCACGCGCTTGTCGGTGACAACGTCATCCTCCATCCGGGGGTTCAAATCGGCCAGAACGGCTTCGGGTTCATCCCGGGCGGGGACGGTCACTACAAGATCCCTCAAATCGGAAGGGTTGTGATTCAGGACAATGTCGAGATCGGGTCCGGCACGACCATCGACCGCGGCGGCATCCGCGACACCGTCATCGGCGAGGGCACCAAGATCGACAATCAGGTTCACATCGGGCACAACGTGACGATCGGGCGGCGGTGCCTCATCGCCGGCCAGGTTGGCATGGCGGGCAGCGCGACGATCGGAGACTTCGTGATGATTGGCGGGCAGGTAGGGATCGCCGGCCACGTCACAGTAGGCGCCGGCGCTCAAATAGCCGGAGCCAGCTCCGTCTATCGCGATGTGCCGGCCGGTGCCAAATGGGGCGGCAACCCGGCGCGTCCATTCAAGGACTGGATGCGGTCCCAGGCCCGCGTGCTCCAGGAAGTCCGATCGCCTCATCATGAGCAAGGCCGTTCGGAGGACTCGGATGGCTGAAGGCGTGACGATGAGGTCGCTGGACGTAATCGACATCGAGCGAGTGCTCCGGGCGCTCCCGCACCGCTATCCCTTTCTGATGATCGATCGGATCGTCGACATCGATGGAGACAACTCGGCGGTAGGCATCAAGAACGTGACGGTAAACGAGCCGCACTTTCAGGGGCATTTCCCGGGTCGGCCAGTGATGCCGGGCGTTCTCATTCTGGAGGCGATGGCGCAGACCGCGGGTGCCGTCTGCATCGTGGCGGCGGGATTGGGACCGACGCCCAACGTCGTCTATCTGACGAGCGTCGACCAGGCGAAGTTCCGGCGGCCGGTAGTCCCGGGCGACACGCTCCGCATCCACGTCGAGAAGATCCGCCAACGGATGAATCTCTGGAAATTCCGCGCCGAGGCCGAAGTGGACGGCTCGATCGTCGCCGAAGCCGTCATCAGCGCCGTTATGAGTGAGTCCATGGCGGCGGTATGAGTCGGGACATCCACCCAACAGCCATCGTCGCTGAAGGGGCACAGTTGGGCGAGGGGGTCACGGTCGGCCCCTACACGATTATCGGCCCCGAAGTAGCCGTCGGCGCCGAAACCCGAATCGCCGGGCACGTTGAGATCACGGGCCGGACGGAGATCGGATCCAACACCGCCATCTATCCTTTTGCCTGTGTCGGCTGTCCGCCGCAGGACACCACTTACGCCGACGAGCCCAGTACCCTAAAGATTGGGAATCATTGCATCATCCGCGAGCACGTGACGATCCACCGGGGCACGCGGCGCGGCCGGATGCATACGGAGATCGGCGACCATTGTTTTCTGATGGTGGGCTCGCACGTAGCCCATGATTGTATCCTGGGGTCGCACGTAACCATGGTTAACGGAGCAACCATAGGTGGACTTGTTGAGATCGGCGATTTTGCCACCTTGGGCGGCCTTGCGGCGGTCCAACAAAGGCTTAGGGTGGGGGCCTATGCCTTCGTCGGAGGTCTGACTGGCGTCAATGCAGAGGTCATCCCTTTTGCCATTGCTGTCGGTGATCGGGCCGAGCTCGGAGGTCTCAACATCGTTGGGCTCAAGCGACGCGGCTTCGATCGGCCGACAATCCACGCACTTCGCGCCTCCTACCGCGAGATCTTCTTCGGTCGCGGCACCCTGGACGAAAGGGTGGAGCGCGCCGCCGAGCGTTTCTCGGATGTTAAGGCTGTCATGACGATCATAGAGTTTGTCCGCAAGGGTGGGAGCCGCCCACTCTGCACTCCGAGGGATGTGGAGATTTAGCTTGGACGGATCGATCGCCCCAGTCTTTGTCCACGCCGAGCCCGTGGCGATCCTCGCGGGGGGCGGCGCCTTGCCGACGATCGTCGCCGCGGCGGCCACCCGAAATGGCCGGCCGGTGCTGGTAATTGGGATTCGCGGTGAGGCCGACCACGCCATCACGGCCTACCCGCACAAATGGGTCGATTGGGGCGACGTGGGCCGGCTACTTTCCGCCCTTCGTGCTCATCGCGCCCGCGAACTCGTCATGGTCGGCCGTATCGGCGTGAGACCAAACTTCGAGGAGCTCGATCTCGACAGGGTCGGACGTTTCGCGCGGCGCGCCATAACCAGGATCTTCCGCGGCGGCGACAACTCCGTGCTGAGCGGCGCGGTCCGGCTCTTCGAGTCCCGCGGATTCAGGATCATTGGCGCCCACGAGGTCGCCCGCGAGCTGGTGGTTTCGGCCGGCTGGATGACCCGGACGCAAGGCATTGCCGCCGATATCGGCGACGGCGACCAGGCCTTTTCCGCGGCCAAGGCGATTGGCGCGATGGATGTGGGCCAGGCGGCGGTGGCGATCGACGGCCGCATCGTGGCGCTCGAAGGCGCCGAGGGCACCGACGGCATGCTCGAGAGGGTGGCCGTGTTGCGGCGGAGCGGCAAGCTGACCACCCGGCAGCGCTCCGGCGTGTTGGCGAAATGTGCAAAGCCGCACCAGGACTTGCGGGTCGACATGCCGACCATCGGGCCCGAGACTGTGGCAGCGGCGGCGGCGGCCGGTCTCGCGGGAATCGTCGTTGAGGCGGGACGCGTGATGATCGCGGAGCGCGAAACCACCATCAGGAAGGCGGACGGCCTCGGGCTTTTCATGCGGGCGAAGCAGGACGAGGCGGACGCTTGACGGCGACCCAGTCGCGCGAAACCGGTCGGCCCTTCACAGTCTTCATCATTGTAGCCGAGGAATCGGGCGATCAGCTTGGCGCTCGACTTATGTCGGCGCTGTCCGAACTGAGGAAGGGCGACATCCGCTTTCTCGGCACCGGCGGCTCCCGTATGGAGGCGGCGGGCCTTGATCCGCTGCTTCGGCCCGGTGAAGTCGACCTGATCGGTTTCACCGGCCTGATTTCGCGGCTGCCGCAGATTCTCGGCCGGATCCGCGGAGTCGCCAGGGCGGCGATCGATGCCGCCCCCGACGTTCTCGTGCTGGTCGACAGCCCCGAATTCTCCCATCGCGTGGCGCGCATCGTCCGCCGCGAGGTGCCCGGTATTCCCATCATCAACTATGTCTCGCCGTCGGTCTGGGCGTGGCGAAGCGCACGGGCGAGGCGGATGTCGCCTTATATCGATCACGTCCTCGCTCTGCTGCCCTTCGAGCCTGCCGTCTATCGCCGGCTTGGCGGGCCGCCTTGCACCTATGTCGGCCATCCTTTGCTCGAGCGTCTGCCGCTGCTTCGGCCGAAGGCGGGCGAGCGAATGCCGCTCGAGCATGCCCAACGGCCGCGCCTGCTGTTGCTGCCCGGGAGCCGGCGTGCGGAAATCAAGCGCTTGATGGATCCGTTCGGCGAGGTGCTGGCCCTCGTGACGGAACGAATGGGCCCGGTCGACGCGGTCCTGCCGGCGGTGCCGCATTTGGCGGAGGACATCCGTGAGCGCGCCGCGGGCTGGCCGGTCATGCCCACGATCGTCGAAGGCGAGGCCGCTAAATACGCCGCATTTCGGACCGCCCATGCGGCTCTTGCCGCTTCGGGTACAGTCTCCCTGGAACTCGCCCTTTCGGGCATTCCGGCCGTAGTAACCTACCGGATCGAGCTGGTTGTGCGTCCGTTCAAATGGATGCTGCGCGTGCCGTCGGTGGTGCTGGCCAATGTCGTCCTCGGCGACCGCGTGATTCCGGAGCTCCTCGACGGGCGAAGCAAGCCGGAGCGCCTCGCGGGCGAGCTGATGCCGTTGTTGATGCCGGGCGCGGCGCGCGAACGGCAGTTGCAGGCCTTCGGTGCGCTCGACACGATCATGGCGTTCGACGGCAAGGTCCCGAGCACGTGCGCGGCGGAGACCATTCTCGACCTGCAGAAGGCGCGAAAGGCCGCCCGCTAGCGCTGGTCGAGCCTGAGGTATGTGCGCTGCGGTGAGCCGGTGTAAATCTGGCGCGGGCGCCCGATCTTCTGCGAGGGATCCTCAACCATTTCCTTCCACTGCGCGATCCATCCGACGGTTCGGGCGACCGCAAAAAGCACCGTGAACATCGTGGTCGGGAATCCCAGCGCTTTGAGCGTTATTCCCGAATAGAAATCGATATTGGGATAAAGCTTCTTCTCGATGAAATAGTCGTCCGTCAGCGCGATCCGCTCCATCTCCAACGCCACTTCGAGCAATGGATCGTCCTTGATCCCGAGCGCATCGAGTACCTCATGACAGGTGTCCTGCATGATCTTCGCCCGCGGATCGTAGTTCTTGTAGACGCGGTGGCCGAAGCCCATGAGTCTGAACGGATCGTCCTTCGATTTGGCGCGGGCGATGTATTCCGGGATCCGGTCGACGGTTCCGATATCGGCAAGCATGTTCAGCGCCGCCTCGTTCGCGCCGCCATGCGCCGGGCCCCAGAGGCACGCGATGCCGGCGGCGATGCAGGCGAATGGATTGGCCCCGGACGAGCCGGCGAGGCGAACCGTCGACGTCGAAGCGTTCTGCTCGTGATCGGCATGCAGGATGAAGATGCGGTCGATGGCGCGCGCCAGGACCGGGTTCACCTGATATTCCTCCGTCGGCACCGCAAAGCACATCCGGAGAAAATTGGCGGCATAGCCGAGCGAATTGAGCGGATAGATGAACGGCTGACCAACGTGATATTTGTAGGCCATCGCGGCGATCGTCGGCATCTTCGCGATCATCCGAAGCGAAGCCACCATGCGCTGGCGCGGATCGAATATGTCGATCGTGTCGTGATAGAAGGCCGACATCGCGCCGACGACTCCGACCATGACCGCCATTGGATGTGCGTCACGCCGAAATCCGGTGAAGAACCGGATCATCTGCTCATGAATCATCGTGTGATAGGTGACGCGCCGCTCGAGATCCGCCTTCTGCGCTGCGGTCGGCAGCTCGCCGTAGAGCAGGAGATAGCAGGTCTCGAGGAAGTCGCCGTGATCGGCGAGTTGCTCTATGGGGTAGCCGCGATAGAGCAGGAGACCCCGTTCGCCGTCGATGAAGGTGATCTTGGAATCGCAGGACGCGGTCGAGGTATAGCCCGGATCGTAGGTGAACACACCGAGCTCGGTTCCAAGCGAACCGATATCGATGACATCCGGGCCGAGCGTCCCCTTGAGGACATCGAGCTCGGCGGTCTTGTCGCCCAACGTAAGCGTCGCCTTCACATCACTCATGCGCCCACCTTCTCCCGTACGAAGTCTCGCGGCGGAGCGGCCTCGTCTTGCGCTGCTGGCTTGGTGACCGGTATTTGCCCCGGCGGCCCGCCTAAGATGGCGCAGCCGCGCGGCACGCCGTGACAGCCTAGCGTTCCCGCGCCCAGATGAGAAGCTACGAGGGCCTTTCGCCGTCAAGCCCTTGCTGCGGCCTGGTCGCGGATGCGGCCGATACTCTCGCCCCTGCCGAGAACGGCCAGCACCTCGAAAATGCCCGGCGAGGTCGTTCGGCCTGTTAGCGCGGCGCGGAGAGGCTGCGCCAGCTTGCCGAGCTTGCGGCCACTCTCCTCCGCCAGGGTCTTCACCGCCTCTTCGAGTGCCGTTTCCGACCAGTCGGGCAATTTCTCGAAGCGATCGGCTATCTCCGCCAGCACGGCCCGCGCATCCTCGTCCAGAAGGGCGGCGGCCTGCTCGTCCAAACCCAGCGGGCGCTCGGCGACGAGAAACTGCGCGCCCTCGACGAGTTCGACGAGAGTTTTCGCCCGGGCCTTGAGACCCGGCAGCGCCGCGTTGAGGCGGCGGCGGTTGTCCGGCGTCAGCGTGGCGGCAAACTCCGGTCCGCCCGGCAGATGCGGCAGCGCCGCGTTGAGTGCGTCAAGCAGCGCCTCATCGGCGGTGGTGCGCATGTAATGGCCGTTGAGATTCTCGAGTTTCGCGAAGTCGAAACGGGCGGCGGAGCGGCCGATGCCCTTGAGGTCGAACCACTCGATCATCTGTTCCAGCGACATGATTTCGTCGTCGCCATGGGCCCAGCCGAGCCGGACGAGGTAGTTGCGGAGCGCCTGCGGCAGGTAGCCCATTGCCCGATAGGCATCGACCCCGAGCGCGCCGTGCCGCTTGGAGAGCTTCGCCCCGTCGGGGCCGTGGATCAGCGGGATATGGGCGAGCGCCGGCGATGTCCACTCCATCGCGTCGTAGATGAATTGCTGCCGGGCGGCGTTGGTCAGGTGATCGTCGCCGCGGATGATTTGCGTGACGTCCATGTCGTGATCGTCGACGACCACCGACAGCATGTAGGTCGGCGTGCCGTCGGAGCGGAGCAGGATGAAATCGTCGAGATCCTTGTTCTGGAAGGTGACGTCGCCCTGGACCGCGTCGTTGAGGACCGTCTCGCCGGCCTCGGGCGATTTGATGCGGATCACCGGGGCGACGCCGGGCGGCGCTTCGGCCGGGTCGCGGTTCCGCCAGCGGCCGTCATAGACCGGCGGGCGGCCCTCGGCCCGGGCGCGCGCCCGCATTTCGTTGAGCTCCTCCGGCGACGCGTAGCAGCGATAGGCGCGGCCGGCGGCGAGCAGCGTTTCGGCGATCTCGCGATGCCGGTCGGCGCGCCTGGACTGGTAGACCGGCTCACCGTCCCAATCGATGCCGAGCCAGCCGAGGCCGTCGAGGATCGCGACGATCGCCGCCTCGGTCGAGCGCTCGCGGTCGGTGTCCTCGATCCGGAGCAGCATCCTGCCGCCGTGGTGGCGGGCATGGAGCCAGTTGAACAGCGCCGTCCGCGCGCCGCCGATGTGGAGGTAGCCGGTCGGCGAGGGGGCAAAACGCGTGACGATGGATGAAGGCATTCGGCTCCGCGGTGCTCGGGGGATGCCGCGGGCGGCGGCGGGGCGTGATCTAGCACGGCGCCGCTCCGGCGGGAAAGGAGGCGGCGGCCCGAACGGCCTGCAAGGTGGCGGTGGCCGCGACGCTGCCATAGGATCGCTCCGGGGTTGGGGCGATGGCCGATCACGAGATCAGGGGCCGCGAGGATGAGTCCGCCGTCGGCGCGAGGAAAGCTGACGGCGTCGCGCTGGCGGGCCGGTCCGGCATTCGCCTGAGCGCCGCCGAGGTGTGGCTGCTCTGGCGGGACGCGATCGCAGCCACGTTCGAGCGCGAGGTGGAACAGGGACGGGCGGTGCTGTGGCTGCCGGTCCTCTTCGGCGCCGGAATCCTCATCTATTTCGGCCTGCCGCGCGAGCCCGCCTTTGCAGCCCTGGCGGTGGCTCTGCTGGCCGCTGTCCTGTTCGCCGTCGCGGTCCGGACGCGCGTCGGGCTGTTCCGCGTCGCGCTGAGCGTGGCCATCGTTCTCGCCGGCGCCACGGTGATCAAGTTTCGCACCGACAGCGTCGCCGCGCCGATCCTCGCCACCGCCTACACCGGCGATCTCGCCGGCTGGGTCGAGGAGATCGAGCAGTTCAGCGCCAACAGCCGGCGGATCGTCGTCAGCGTCGCGTCGCTGGAAGGCATCGCCCCCGGCGCAACTCCGTTTCGCGTCCGCGTGACGGTTCGCGGCGCGTTCGACGAGGTCGCGATCGGCTCGGGGATTTCCGGCCTTGTCTCGCTGCAGCCGCCCGCCGCGCCGGTGATGCCCGGCGGCTACGATTTCGGCCGCGAGCTGTTCTACGCCGGCATCGGCGCTTCCGGCTTCACTTACGGTCCGCCGGATATCGTCGACCTCGGGCCTGCGCCTTTCGGGGTCCGTGTATGGAAACCGGTTGCCGATCTTCGCGCCGGCATCGGCGCCCGGATCGAAGCGGCCATGCCCGGCGAAACCGGTCAGATCGCCAACGCGCTGATCACCGGCGACCGGGGCGGGATTCCGGACGAGACCACGGAGGCGCTGCGTGTGTCCGGACTTGGCCACATTCTTGCGATCTCGGGCCTGCATATGGCGCTAGTCGCGGGAGCGGTGTTCGGCTTCCTGCGGGCGGCCTTTGCGCTCTCGCCTTCGCTCGCGCTGCGAAGGCCGATCAAGAAGTGGGCCGCGGTCGGAGCTATGCTCACCGCAGCCTGCTACCTCGTCATCTCCGGCGCAAGCATCGCGACCCAGCGGTCCTTCATCATGCTTTGCGTGGTGCTGGCCGCCGTTCTCCTCGACCGCCGCGCCTTCAGCGCCCGCAATGTCGCCGTTGCCGCGATGATCGTGCTGATCCTGACGCCGGAGGCGCTGCTCACCGCGTCGTTCCAGATGTCCTTCGCAGCGACGCTGGCTTTGATCGCGGGGTTCGAGGCCGTGTCCGAGCGACGGCGCAAGCGACTCGCGATCGGCCCGCCCGCCGAGCGAACGGTTGCCCGTGTCGCGCTCTTCTGGATCGCCGGGATGCTGCTGACCTCGATCCTGGCCGGACTCGCGACCACTCCCTTCGCCGCGTTTCACTTCAATCGCACCGCGCCCCTGTCCTTGATCGCCAACCTCGCGGCTCTTCCGATGCTGTCCTTCGTCGTCATGCCGATGGCGTTGCTGGCGGTGGTCCTGATGCCGTTCGGCCTCGAAGGCGGACCGTTGGCGGCGATGGATTTCGGCCTCGGCTACATCATCGCCGTCGCGGAGCGGGTGGCGGAATGGACCGGGACGTCGGGGCTCGTCGCATCGGCGCCGGTCGCGACGCTGCTCCTCGTTGTCCTGGGATTCCTCTGGCTCTGCCTCTGGCGGCAGCGGTGGCGGCTCCTGGGGGTACCGATCATAGCCGCCGGGCTGGCGATCACGGCGACGGCGGCGCGGCCGATCGCGCTGATCGAGGAGACCGGCGCGGCGGTTGCCGTCCGCGGGCCGGACGGCCGGTACGGGGTCCTTGGCGGCGGCGCTTCGTTCGAGGTCGACACCTGGCTTCGCGCCGACGCCGATCCGCGGTTGAATGCCGAGGCGGCGCTCGAGGCCGAAACGCATTGCGATCCCGTCGGATGCGCGGCTCCGATCGGAGACAGCGGCCATTACCTCGCGCTCGCGATCGAACCGGCGGCGCTGCCGGAGGATTGCCGGGTCGCCGCGATCGTCGTCACGCGGCTTGTCGCGCCGGAGAACTGCGCCCCTGCCGTTGTGATTGACGCGTCCGTGCTGGCCGAGGGCAACGCACAGGCCGTGTTCGCCGAGACCACGGCGGACGGGGAACTCGTCTACCGCGTCGTCCCGACGCGCCCGGCGGTCCGGCGGCCGTGGATGCCGCCGCTGCCGGCTCAGTAGCGCCTGAGGAGCCCGACGAGCCGGCCCTGGATCCGCACCCGGTCCGGCCCGAAGATGCGCGTCTCATAGGCCGGGTTGGCGGCTTCGAGCGCGATCGATGCGCCCTTGCGGCGCAGGCGCTTCAGCGTCGCCTCCTCCTCGTCGATAAGGGCGACAACAATGTCGCCGCTGTCGGCGGAGTCGGCCTTCTTGATCAGCACCGTGTCGCCGTCGAAAATGCCGGCCTCGATCATCGAGTCGCCGCGGATTTCGAGCGCGAAATGCTCACCGGAGCCGAGCATCTCCGGCGGCACGGTGATCGAATGCGACTGCGTCTGGATGGCCTCGATCGGCGTGCCGGCGGCGATCCGTCCCATCACCGGCACGGCGACGGCATCGTTGCTCGCCTCGGGCGTCGACACGGCGCGGCGGCGGCCAAGATCGCCATGGATGACGGCCGGGGCAAAGCCGCGGCTCCGCCCGCCGACGGCCGTGACCGCCGATTCGGGAAGCCGGATCACCTCGATCGCCCGCGCCCGGTTCGGCAGTCGGCGGATGAAACCGCGTTCCTCCAGCGCTTTGATCAGGCGGTGGATGCCTGATTTCGATCGGAGGTCGAGCGCGTCCTTCATTTCGTCGAAGGAGGGGGGGATGCCGGATTCCTTCAGCCGCTCCTGGATGAACATGAGCAATTCGTGCTGTTTGCGCGTCAGCATGTCGGGCCCCCGCCGGTCGAATGTCGCTTGGTACAAAACACGAACAAACTTATATCTGTTCTAGTTGTGTTCGACAAGCCCTCAACAGGAGGTAAACCGCGGGCCGGGCGGGAGGGGCGGGGGGACGTCTGCGGAGCCCCGCGCGCGCCGAAGGCGCGACCTGCGAGCGGCCGGCGGCAAGCCGCGGCGGAGGCCGGTTTCCCCAGCTATTCCGCGGCTTGCGCCGCTCCGCCGATAAGCGTTGCGGTCGCCGCCGCAACGTCACTTTGACGCATCAGGGACTCGCCGACGAGGAAGGCGTTGATCCCGACTTTGCCGAGCCTTCGCAGATCGGCGGGGGCGAAGATCCCGCTCTCGCCGACGATGATTCGCTCCCCGGGCACCTTCGGGGCCAGGCGCTCGGCTGTCGCCAGCGTCGTCTCGAAGGTGTGGAGGTCGCGGTTGTTGATCCCGATCAGCGGCGATCGAAGGGCGAGGGCCCGGTCGAGTTCGGCCTCGTCGTGGACTTCGAGGAGCACGTCCATGCCGCAAGCCATAGCGGTGCCTTCGAGGTCCGCGGCAATGGCGTCGTCGATCGCGGCGAGGATGATCAGCACGCAGTCGGCGCCCCAGGCCCGCGCCTCGAATACCTGGTAAGGCTCGTACAGGAAGTCCTTGCGCAGCACTGGCAGCGACACGGCCGCCCGTGCGGCGATCAGATCGTTCCGCCCGCCCTGGAAGAACGGCGCGTCGGTCAGTACCGACAGGCAGGCGGCGCCGCCCGCCTCGTAGGCGGTTGCGATCTCCGCCGGATCGAAGGCCTCGCGGATCAGTCCTTTCGACGGGCTCGCCTTCTTGATCTCCGCGATCAGCGCCGGTTTGCCGGCGGCGATCTTGGCGCGGATCGCGTCGGCGAAACCGCGTGCCGGCGCGGACGTCTCCGCCCGTCTTCTTATCTCGGCCTCCGAAATGATCGCTTTCGCGGCAGCGATTTCCGCGCGCTTGGAAGCCTCGATCTGGCTGAGAATGTCCGCCATCCCGTCCCCTCACGCGTTGGAAACGGCGACCAGGCGCTCGAGCCGGTCCCTTGCGGCACCCTCGCCGATCGAGGCCTTCGCCATCAGGAGACCCGAGGCGAGATCGTCGGCACGGCCGGCGATCATCAGCGCCGCCGCCGCGTTCAACCGCACAACGTCGGCGTACGGGCCGGGCTCGCCCTCGAGCACCGCGCGCAGCGCCCTGGCGTTGTGCTCGGCATCGCCGCCCCTGAGTGCCTCGACCGCAGCCGTCGGCAGGCCCGTCTCCTGCGGCGTTAATGTGAAGGAGCGGAGCGTGCCGTCGCGAAGCTCGGTGACCTGGTTCGGGCCGGCGAGGGTGATCTCGTCGGCGCCGCCGGCGCCGTGCACTACCCAGGCGCGTTCGGTGCCGAGGTCGCGCAGGACCGCCGCCAGCGGTTCGACCCATTGCGGAGAGAACACGCCGAGGAGCTGCCGCTTGACCCCGGCCGGATTGGAGAGCGGACCGAGCAGGTTGAAGATCGTGCGGATGCCGAGTTCCATCCGCGTCGGCCCGACATGCTTCATCGCCGAATGATGCCCCGGCGCGAACATGAAGCCGATCCCGGCTTCGGCGATGCACCGGCTGACCTGCTCGGGCGCGAGGTCGATCTTGACGCCGAGCGCAGCCAGCACATCGGCGGCGCCGGAACGCGAGGAGAGGGCGCGATTGCCGTGCTTGGCGACCGGCACGCCGGCACCGGCGACGACGAACGCTGTGCAGGTCGAGATATTGTGCGTGCCCTTCGCATCGCCGCCGGTGCCGACGATGTCCATCGCGTCCGACGGCGCTTCGACCGGGAGCATCTTGGCGCGCATGACGCTGACCGCGCCGGCGATCTCGTCGACGGTCTCGCCGCGGACGCGCAGCGCCATCAGGAACCCGCCGATCTGCGAGGGCGTCGCCTCGCCCGACATGAGAATCTCGAAGGCCGAACGGGCCTCCTCGCGCGTCAGCGTATTGCCTTCGGCAACTTTGGCGATGAGCGGCTTCAGTTCCGCCATCAAGCGACCGGCGCCGTGTTGCGGTGGCGCTCGTTCCAGGTGGCCGCGACGTCAAGAAAGTTGCGGAGAATCTGGTGCCCGTGGCTGGATGCGATGCTCTCCGGATGAAACTGCACGCCGTGGATCGGCAGGTTGCGGTGCATCACGCCCATGATAACGCCTCCCTCCGTGTCGGCGGTCACTTCCAGCGACGGCGGCAGCGTGCCGGGGTCGAGAACCAGCGAATGGTACCGCGTCGCCGCGAAGCGCGGCGGCAAACCGGCGAACACGCCCCGGCCTGTATTGCTGATCTCGGAGAGTTTGCCATGCATCAGGGTCGGAGCGCCAGTGACGACGCCGCCCAGGGCCTGACCGATCGCCTGATGGCCGAGGCAGACGCCGAGAACGGGGATTCCGGCGCCGGCCGCCGCCGCGACGAGGTTGAGGCAGATGCCCGCTTCGTTGGGCGTGCAGGGCCCCGGCGAGAGCACGATGGACTCCGGGTTCATCGCCAGCACGTCGTCGACCGTGAGCTTGTCGTTCCGCCGCACCGTCAGCTCGGCTCCGAGTTCGCCGAGATAATGGACGAGGTTGTAGGTGAAGCTGTCGTAATGATCGATGACGAGGTGGGTCATGGCTCGCTCACTGTCCCCGCCCGACCGACGAGGCGAACCGCACCGCTTCCTCGGCGGCGCGGAACAGGGCCTTCGCCTTGGCGAGGCATTCCGCCTGCTCGTTCTCCGGCACGGAATCCGCGACGATCCCGGCGCCCGCCTGGACGTACATCTTGCCGTCCTTGATCAGCGACGTGCGCAGGACGATGCAGCT
>CAYOBK010000211.1:0-6032 GCA_964402275.1 uncultured Bauldia sp. | reverse complement strand
GCCGAGGAGCATCGCCGTGTGGCCGTCATGGCCGCAGGCATGCATCAGGCCGGGGTTCTTCGAGGCGTAGGCGAGCCCGGTCGCCTCGGAGATCGGCAGCGCATCCATGTCGGCGCGAAGGCCGATCACCGGGCCGGCGCTGTTGCCGCGGCCGCGGATCACGCCGACGACGCCGGTCCGGCCGATGCCGGTCGCGACCACATCGACGGAAAAGGCCCGAAGCCGGTCGGCGACGAGGCCGGCCGTCCGGTGGACGTCGTAGAGGAGCTCCGGATGCTGATGGATGTCGCGCCGCCAGGCGGCCGCGTCGGTGTGGAATTCGGCGATCCGGTTGATGATCGGCAAGGGCTTCGTCCGGGTGGCAGTCGGCTTCTGTTATAGGACCTCGCCGCGGCGGTTGCCATCGGAGGCCGGTTCCTCACCCGATGGACAACTAAACATTGTTTCTCCGCTTGGATTCAATTTGGCGGAAAATCTTTATCTGACCTTTGTTTGCTGGCAGATAGAACCCTCCGAGATTTCGTCAGCTTCTCACCCCCGAAAAGGAATGCCTCAAATGAACAAGCTTGCCCGGATCGGCGCGTTCGCCACATTGCCCCTCCTCGCCGGATGCTTCGATCTGGTTCAGGACATATCGGTCGCTCCGAACGGCGTCGCCACGATGGTGACCGAGATCGCCATGGCGACCGAGATGCTGGCGATGGCGGGCGGCTTCCAGGAGGGCGAGGAATTCTGCCCGGCCGAGACCGAGACCGATCTTCCTCCCGGCGTGACGATGACCAACGTGCAATCGATCCGCGACGCGGACACGGTCTGCACCATGACAACGACGGGTCCGCTCGACGACCTCATTACCGCTTTCAATGAGGGGGCGTTCCTGCCGACCGAAGGCGACGAGGGCGCGCCGGCGATCAAGATCGTCGCCGAAGGCGGCGGCGTCTACACCTACACGATGTCGATGGCGAGCCAGGGCGACGAGATGGCGGCCAACCCCGAGGACGCCGCGATGATGGCGATGCTGGTGCCGATGTTCGAAGGCCGGACGATGACCTTCTCGGTCACCGCGCCCCGGATCATCGAGACCAATGGCGAGGTAAACGGCAACACGGCGATGCTGGTGATCCCGGTCCAGGAACTGATCATGGAAGCCGGCATCGAGTACAGTCTGACAGTGCGCTTCGGCCTCTAAGCTTTCACTGCCGGGAGACTGAGGGCGGCGCCGGACGGAAAACCCGTCCGGCGCCGAACCCGTTGCGGCGCCGAGGGGCCGCTCGCGGCGCGCCTGTTGCGGGGCGGGCGGGGGCGCGTGGCTGTTGCTTCGCGGGCGGGGGCTGTTGCGGCGCGGGCGGGGGCTTCCCAACCCGTTCGTCCCCGCCCACGGGTCCTGCCTTCGGCGGGCCCGAGGACAGGCTCAGGCGGGGACCCAGAGTGGTCACCTCCGCCTCGGGGTGGAGCGCGGGCCGGCTGCGATTGTTGCGAGCTCAGCCAGGGCACGCCCGTTGCGGGACGCGGGCTGCCTGTTGCGGCGCGGGCGGGGGCTGGCTATTGAGAGCCGATCGGCCCGCCCGGCCATGCCGCACTAGCTCAGTTGGTAGAGCATCGCATTCGTAATGCGGGGGTCGCTGGTTCGAATCCGGCGTGCGGCACCAGATTTTTCAAAGAGTTAGGTTGTTTGGATTTGGCTCCTGTCTCGCCGTTCAGCAACTGGCTTTCATGGATTGGCCAGGAATCGGGCGATCGGCGGTGAGTCGGTCGAGAGCGCGGTAACTTGGCAGAACGATGATGTCCGATCAGCGATTTGAGAAGTTCCTCAAAAGGCAACTCGTGTACGAAGTCCGGATGTTGCGGGCAACTCACGATACGCTTTTGCGCGAACCTACCAACGCAGATGATCAAAAGGCAATCGATCAAAAGACGATCAACGCACTGATTGAGTCGTTCGCGACCCACGCTCGGAACCTGTTCGAGTTCTTCACCAACGAAACGAAGGACGCCAGCGATCAACCGGCAGCACGCCACTTCGCACCTCGCGCCTACCCGGTGCGGCATCGTGATCCTTCGCGATCTGCTCGGATGAAGGCCGTCAACGATGAAATGATTAGCGTGCAAATCTCACATTTGCGATACAGCCGACCCACCGATCCGGCAGATAAGATCGGGCAAGAGCTTCGCCGTGAAATACGCGATCTTGTCGAAGCCGAGTTGACAGTTTTCGAGGGAAACCTCGCAGAACACCATTTGACGATTTGGCGGGAGGCTAACAGTGCCAAATCTATCGCCAAGCTTGCCACGTGGGCTACCACCGAGGCTTCAATGAGCGGCTTCGATTGGTTGCCCACCCGGATTAATCGGGAGGGCGGCAATTGAAGGGCAACCCGCTCACCCCGCACTCGTTTCAACCAGCACCCGAGACGGATACCGATGCCTTCCAAGAAACCAGCGGGAGTCTATGGCACTATTGACTTTGCCAAGAGCGGTCGAGTCATCCAAAACGTCCGTACGCTTCCCGATAGCCAGAAAGGGCAGGAAGAAGAAGTCGGGCGACTGTTCTCAAGCCTTGGAAGCGAATGGTTGCCCAGAGGCCATTCTCTACCAGTGCTTAGGGAGGATGATCACGACATTGCATATCTGACAGAGACTGGAGAGGTGTTCGCAACGGTGCAGTGCACCGAAGTTACGTACCGGGATTTCACCGAGCCGGTTTCCGATATTAATATGCGCCAAGCAGGTTCCGTGACAGTTTCAACGCCGGAAGGCTATCGCGCAATTGATACAGAAATGGCAGGTTACGTCCTTATCAGCCGGTTGTTCGGCAAACTGCTCAAGCACTATTCTAAGCCCGCCCACGGAGAATTCTGGCTCATTGTTTGGACCTCAGGTGCCGGCGTTCTGTTGAGCAGCCGCTGGGAAGAGGGGAGGCGGCTAGAGAGCGCAGCGGTTCGGAATGGCCGATTGGTCGCGAAATGGGTTGGAATTGAACCTTTCGACAAAGTTTTCTTCTTTGCGCTCGGCCTCAAACCCACGTTGATCGGGGCGAGACGATATGAAGGAACGCTCAGCCGTGGCTAGTGTAAGCATCAGGCGGCTGCGCGCTTGGGCCGATAAGCTCCTGACGTACCGAGTGTTGTTGGACGATGTCGAAGTAGCAAGTCTGAAGGAGGGCCAAGAGGTTTCCTTTCCATGCGCGCTCGGCGATCACGATCTGCGACTGAAGCGGTGGGGGGCTAGAGGCCTCAAAGTACGTTTCACGGTGCACAAGAGTGATGACCACCTGAGATTCGAGTGCCGCGCGCGGATCATAGTAGCTCTGCCGGTCGCGACGGTTGTTAGGCTGCGCCGGACCTCACCGGTCGCAAGCGATTGGGTTCGGGGTTGAACAAAGCGAAAGGCAGGAATTGGTGACCTATGCGTCAGACACCATCACCGCGCCGATCGCTACGCCCCGCCTTCACCGCCTCACCCCGAGCGGTGCGACCGGCATCGGCTGCCAGCCGGGTTGCGGCTGCGTCGTGACGCCGCCGGCGGGCGCCAGTTCGCCGAAGCCCGGCTCGAACGCCGGCAGGCCCGGCGGGCGGCGGTAGGATTCGTCGAAGGTGCAGTCATTGCCGTTGGCGTCGCAGATCCAGCAGCCGGAGATGCCGCCGTCGGCGCCGTCGTAGCAGCAGGCGGTGATCGCCGAGCCGGGCGGCTGCGAGATGACGGTGCCGCCGAGGAGCTGGCATTCGATGATCTTGCCGTCCTGCGGCGTCTGGTTGGCGGCGGCAATCGACGGCGCGGCCGGGGCCATGGCGAAACAGAACGCGGTGGCGATGATCGGAAGCGTGGCGCGGAGCATTGCTGTTGCCTCATCAGCTGGCGACCCCCGGGCGTCGAGGTGCCCGATCGCCGATGAACTAAACCGCAATGCCGCCTTCAGGCCGGGTTCAAGGCGACCCGGCCCGACGTGGCCGGCGACAAGACTGCCGGCGCACCGGCCCCCTCCCGCCGCGCTCAGCGCGGCTTCTCTCCCCGCATGCGGGGGAGGGGATCGTTGGCTCTCGAGTTCCTCGCTTCCCGCGTTCGCGGGAATGAACGGGAGGCGTTGCGGGCGGATGGCCCGTGAAGTCGGGGGAAGATTGACGGAAATCAAGCGACTTTGCCGGCAGTCTCGCTAAGGCTGATCGCGATCGGCCGGGGCAGTCGAAGCCGATCGGACTTCCAGCAAGAGGGGTTGAGACAGATGAGAATTGCAGCAATCGGCGCCGCCGTCATCGCGACGGTCGCGGCCGTCGGGACGGCGGAGGCCTGCCCGGATTGGCAGGCCCAGCCGGCCTTCGGCCAGATCTCGCTGAACGCCGGCTTCCTGCCGGATCCGCATGCGAGGAACGTCACCGCCGGCGGGCAGTACAGCCTCGCGGCCTGCGGCTTCAATTGGCAGGGCTATGTCGCGCGGGCGCCGGACTACGACCTCTATTACGCCGCCGGCAATCAGCGCCTGACCATCTACGTCAATTCGGGCTACGACACCGTGCTCCTGATCAACGCGCCGGACGGGACCTGGTATTTCAGCGACGACGACGGCGGCGGGTTCAACCCGTCGATCACGTTCCGCAATCCCCAGTCGGGCCTCTATGACATCTGGATCGGCACCTACAACAATGCGCGCGGCCTGCCGGCCCAGCTCTACATAACCGAGTACTAGGCCGAAGCCGGACCCCGGCCGCGCGGCCGGGGAGGCTCGTTTCATGGGACAAAGCCACCCGCACGGCGCCCGCCGGGCCAATGGCGACAGTTGCACCCCCGCGCCCGGCCCGGCGCCTTTCAATTGACGTTGTTAACACGCCTGTTAAGCTCGGGCCGAGGGCCGGGGTCCTCGCCGCAATGTGAGCGGTGCCGCGCCCGGGACGCGCTATATGCGGCCGAGACATCGCCAAGTCCTCCCCGGACCCCCCGCATTTCCGCCGACCAAGACGAAGGAACCCCCCATGAATCGCAAGATCATCGCGGTCGCCGCCTTGCTCGCGCTCGCCGCGCCGGCCTTCGTAGCAACCAACGCGCAGGACGCACCGGCCTGCGACATCGATCGGGAGATCATCTTTGCCGATCTCGGATACGACTCGGCGCTGTTCCACAACGCCGTCGCGCAGTTCATCCTCGAGGCCGGCTATGGCTGCCAGACCGACGCCATTCCCGGCGAGACCATCCCGCTGATCAACGGCGTCGCCCGCGGCGATATCGATGTGATCATGGAGATCTGGACCGGCAATCCGGCGCAGGCCTGGGTCGATGCCGAGGCCGCCGGAACCGTCGTGCCGGTCGGCAGCAATTTCCCCGACGCGACCGAAGGCTGGTTCGTCCCGCGCTACCTCGTCGAGGGTGCCGGCGCGGCGGCGCCCGATCTCCGCTCGGTGTTCGACCTGCCGGATCACGCTGCGCTCTTCGCCGATGCGGAGCAGCCCGGCATGGGCCGGTTCTACAATTGCCCGGCCGGTCAGGTGTGCGAAGTGATCAACTCGAAGAAGCTCGTCGCCTACGGGCTCGACGAATACTACGTCAATTTCCGCGCCGGCGGGCAGGCGGTGCTGGCGGCAATCGAGTCGGCGGTCCTGCGAGGGCAGCCGGTGCTGTTCTATTATTACGGGCCGTCCTGGCTCCTCGGCAAATACGACTTCTATCAGCTCGAGGAGCCGCCCTTCGACCAGGCGGTCTGGGACGCGATGAATGCCGCGGAGCAGCCGACCGAGGCGACGGCCTATCCGGTCAGCAACGTCATCATCGGCGCCAATACCGCGTTCGCCGCCGAGGCGCCGGGCGTCATCGCCTTCCTCGACGCCTACGAGACAACCAATCTCATGGTCAGCCGCTATCTCGCCTTCATGCAGGAGAACGAGGCGACGCCGGAAGCGGCGGCGGCCCAGTTCCTGCGCGACAATCCCGACGTCTGGGGCAATTGGGTTCCGGCGGAAGTCGCCGCGCGGGTTGCGGCCGCGCTCGCCGACTAGCGCACGCGCCGGATTGGTGACAAAGGCAACCGGCGGTCACTCATGACCGCC
>CAYOBK010000210.1:0-1553 GCA_964402275.1 uncultured Bauldia sp. | reverse complement strand
CCGGACTAGAGGCGGGTAGCCTGTTGAGCGGCATGGGCGATTCGACCGGTGAGGGGCGGAATTTTGGACCAGATCAGAATAACAGGCGGCGCCCCTCTGAACGGGCGCATTGCCATCTCCGGCGCCAAGAACGCCGCTCTGCCGCTGATGATCGCCAGTCTCCTCACCGACGAGACGCTGACGCTGGAGAACGTTCCACGTCTCGCCGACGTCACGCTTCTGAAGCGCATCCTCGGCAATCACGGCGTCGACCACTCGGTCGACGGCAAGCGCCCCGGCCAGAGTTCGTTGACCGGTGAGACGGTGCATCTGAGCGCCCGGCAGATCGTCGACAACACCGCGCCCTACGACCTCGTCTCGCGAATGCGGGCGAGCTTTTGGGTAGTCGGTCCGCTGCTCGCCCGTACGGGCTTCGCCAAAGTATCGCTGCCCGGGGGCTGTGCCATCGGCACCCGGCCGGTCGACTTCTTCATCGAGGCGCTGCGGCAACTCGGCGCCGATATCGAGATCGACAAGGGCTACGTCGTTGCATCGGCGCCGAACGGTCTCCGCGGCGGGCGCATTCGTTTTCCGCGCGTGACGGTGGGGGCCACGCATGTCGCAATGATGGCCGCGTCCGCCGCTCGCGGCGAGACGGTGATCGAAAACGCCGCCCGCGAGCCCGAGATCGTCGATCTCGCGTCCTGCCTCATCAAGATGGGGGCGGAGATCGAGGGCGCCGGTACCTCGACCGTCCGGATCCAGGGCGTCGAGCGCCTCTCCGGCGCGCGCCATTCGGTGCTGCCAGATCGGATCGAAACCGGCACCTACGCCTTCGCGGTGGCGATGACGGGCGGGGAGGTCCTGCTCGAGGGCGCGTGTGCTGACCTTCTCGAGACCCCGCTTGATACCTTGCGCGCGATCGGCGCCGAAATCGTGTTGACCAACGAGGGCATCAAGGTGAGCCGCAACGGCGCCGGCCTCGCGCCGGTCAGCGTCGTCACCGCGCCGTTTCCAGGCTTCCCGACCGATCTCCAGGCGCAGCTGATGGCGCTCGTCTGCCGCGCCGAAGGAACATCGACGATCCGCGAGACGATCTTCGAGAATCGCTTCATGCATGTCCAGGAACTCGCCCGCCTCGGAGCCGACATCCATCTCGACGGCCAGGTAGCCTCGGTGACCGGCGTTGCCCGTCTGCGAGGCGCGCCGGTGATGGCCACCGACCTCCGCGCTTCCGTATCGCTGGTGATCGCCGGGCTGGCGGCGGAAGGCGAGACGACCGTCAATCGGGTTTACCACCTCGACCGGGGCTTCGAGCGCCTGGAAGAGAAGCTCGGCCGCTGCGGCGCCGACATCAGGCGGATCGCCGCCTAGCCTGCGCCAGGTTGAAACGCCGGGGCATCGCCACCAACTGAGCGGGCGATGAAGCCCAAGTCTCCAGACATGAAGCCGGCCAAGCCCTTGAAACTCGCCGCCCTCGACGACGAGGATCTTCTCGTCCTTTCCGCCCACGTCCAGGATGCCGTGCTCCGCACCGGCGATCTCGTCTGGAGCCCGTCGCGCCGCCGCTTCGC
>CAYOBK010000209.1:0-8638 GCA_964402275.1 uncultured Bauldia sp. | reverse complement strand
CACCTTTCTCATGCCCGCAAGCGTAAGTTTGTATGTCTTCCGCGCCTGTTTGGCGGTTCCAGCCTTCCGCAATTGCAGGACCAACTGAGGCTTTTCCGACATGAGCCTCGTCAGGCAATCCGTTACGTTGCGTAAGCCGTGACCGATATTCTTCAGTTCAGCATTGAGCGGCTCGGACGCGAACAGTTCGGCCCCCTGACAAATTTGGAGCCAGTAGCCCGCAACCAATGCCTTATCCTTCTCCAGCGTCGGCGAAGCCGCCTCGAAAAGCTCGGCAAAAACCTTAAACGCAGCACTAGCCCCGACGGGAGACTCCACCTGGCGAGCGCCGCCGGCTCGAAGCCCAAGCCGTTCGCCAAGCCACTCCATCATCCGTTGCTGCACATCCTTTTCGAGACCGTCGAAGGCCATCAACGCAGCCGCCATTCGTTCAAGTTCTTGATCGGACATCTTCCGTCGCCTCCTCTGATCGTCCGGGTATTGGACACGCTGAGTAATCCACATGTCAAGTACGAATCACCAGCATATTCATGATAACACACTATTTTCACGGCATAAAACAACTAAAGATAATCCAATAACAGGGTCGATCATACTCGCTTGAGTTAATAGAACGGAGGCAACGAATGGCGCACTGCGGTATCAGAATATCACGGCGTCCGAGCAGCTGGGGGCCAATACCGCTCGCAAAGCGAGAAAATGCCAGCATTTCCATGAGTAAATAAGGTGGCTTCGCCCCTGAGGGAAACCTCCAGCCGCCGTTGTGTTCGCATACCGCCAATCGCCTAACGCGTAGGAACTTTTAATTCGCGACATAACACATCAGGCAAGAATGGTACGCAAGATAGATTTACGGCCCGCGCGTACTGGATTTGTTCTAATACCGCAACGCGGCTATTGGCCACCAACTACCCCCACCTCCCCTTCACATACTCCGCCACCAGCGCCCGGAACTCCTCGGCGATGTCGGGGCCGCGGAGCGTCAGTGCGTGGCGGCCGTCGATGAACACCGGCGCCGCCGGCTGCTCGCCCGTCCCCGGCAGCGAGATGCCGATGTCGGCGTGCTTGGATTCGCCGGGGCCGTTGACGATGCAGCCCATCACCGCGACCTGAAGCGCCTCGACGCCGGGATAGCGCGCGCGCCATTCCGGCATCGCGGCGGCGATGTCGGCCTCGATCCGCGCCGCCAGCTCCTGGAAGACGGTCGACGTCGTCCGCCCGCAGCCGGGACAGGCGGCGACCTCGGGGGCAAAGCTCCGGAGCCCCATCGCCTGCAGCAGCTCCTGCGCCACCCTCACCTCGCGCGTCCGGTCGCCGCCCGGCTCCGGCGTCAGCGAGATGCGGATGGTGTCGCCGATCCCCGCCTCGAGGAGGACGCCGAGCGCCGCCGCCGAGGCGACGACGCCGCGCGTTCCCATGCCGGCCTCGGTGAGGCCGAGATGGAGGGCATGGTCGCTCCGCCGCGCGAGATCGGAATAGACGGCGATGAGATCCGGCACCTTCGACACCTTGGCGGAGAGGATGATCCGCTCGCGCGGGAGGCCGAGCCGCTCCGCCTCGGCGGCGGAGAGGAGCGCCGACTGGACGATCGCCTCCCGCGTCACCGCCGCCGCGTCGCGCGGGTCGGTGCGCTTGGCGTTCTCGTCCATCAGCCGCGTCAAGAGCGCCTGGTCGAGCGAGCCCCAATTGACGCCGATCCGAACGGGCTTGCCGTAGCGGAGCGCGAGCGCGATCAATTCCGCGAACTGGCGGTCGCGCTTCTCGCCGAAGCCGACATTCCCCGGATTGATCCGGTATTTCGCCAGCGCCTCCGCCGCCGCGGGATGCGCCGCGAGGAGCTTGTGGCCGATGTAGTGGAAGTCGCCGATCAGCGGCACCGGAACGCCGCGGGCGTCGAGCTTCTCGCGGATATGCGGCACCGCCGCCGCCGCCTCGTCGCGGTCAACGGTGATCCGCACGAGCTCCGAGCCGGCGCGCCAGAGGGCCTCCACCTGCGCCGCCGTCGCCCCGGCGTCCGCGGTGTCGGTGTTGGTCATCGACTGGACGACGATCGGCGCACCGCCGCCGACGGTGATGCCCGTTCCGGGGCTCGGCCCGGGGATCTCGACCGCGACCGAACGCCGGCGCGGCGCCGGTCCGGCTGTCGCCTCGGCGAAGGCGGCGGGCGGGTTCTCGTTCATGCGTCTCATCATAGGGGCGCGGGCGGCCTCTGGCACATAGGCCCCGGCGGCGGCCAGGGCAAATCGGCGGGATTGCGCCGATCGCTCCGGCGGAAACCGGAATTTCGCCTTCCGGCCCCCGATCGCCCCCTCCCTAACCCTCCCCGCAAGCGGGGGGAGGGAGTCGCGCGTCAAGCGCGGCGGGAGGGGGAATATCTACCGCTGCGCCTCCCCCTCACCCTGACCCTCTCCCCGCAAGCGGGGAGAGGGAAGCGAGGGCGCAGCCCGAGCGGGTGAGGGGCGGAACCCACCACCGGATCAAGCCACGCGGTGACGAAGGGAAGAAGCGCCCGGATCACGAACGGGGTTGCCTCGAATCGCGGCTCGGGGCAATCATGATTCGGCCAGGGGGCTCGATGCGGCGGAGGAGTTCGGGGCGGGACCCGATCATGTCTGCCGCGCGACGGCGGAGCCTGCCCTTCCCGTGGACCGGATCGAGCGCTTCTTCACCGGAATTGCCGCCGCGATCACCGCCGCCTTTGCGCCGGCGGGCGACGCGCCGCGGCTGACGGAGCCGGTCCCCGTCACGATCGCCGAGCCGGTGCCGCTCCCCCGCCAGCGCCCGATCGCCGAAGCCCCCGCCGATGACGGCGCCGCCGCGATGATGATGTGGGCCGACGAGCCCCCCGCCGACGCCGGCGCGCTCCTGGAACGACTCGCCATGCCCGCGCCCCTCGAAGAAGGATCGGCCGCGTCGCATCCGCCCGCCGCGCCCGATGCGCCGGAAGCGCCGCCGCTGCCGCAGCCGAACCCGCTCGCCGCCCGCGAAACGGAACTCGCCGCCCTGCCGCCGGCGGGAGGCTTCACCCCGCTGCCGCCGCTGGAGCACGACACCGCGTGCCTGCAGCAACTGGCGGCGCTGCCGCTCAACGCGGCGCTGCTCGCCCCGATCGAGGACGAGAATGCCTGCGGCATCGCGACGCCGCTGGTGGTGGCGAAGATCGGCCTCGGCGAATTCGCCGTCGCCCTCACGCCGGAAGCGCTCGTCGACTGCTCCGTGGCCGGCGCGCTGTCGGCGTGGCTCGAGGAAGACGTCCAGCCGGCCGCGCGTTCGATCCTCGGCCAATGGGTGGTCGGCATCCGCGTCGCCGCGTCCTATGTCTGCCGCGGCATCAACAACGAACCCGGCGGGCCTTTGTCGGAGCACGCCTTCGGCCACGCCATCGACATCGCCGCCTTCCAGCTCGCCGACGGCACCTGGATCGACGTGCGGCCTTACGACGCCGCGGCGACGGAACCCGCCGCCGCTTTCCTCGCGGCGATCCGCGACGAGGCTTGCGGCCCGTTCACCACCGTGCTCGGCCCCGGCGTCGCGCTCCACGACGATCATTTCCACCTCGACCTCGCGGCGCGGGGCGACGGCGGGCGAGGCCTTTATTGCCCTTGAGCGCGGTGGGCTGCTGCTACGCCATATAGTCCTGGAGCCAGCGCGCCGGCCGGATAGGCCGGAACCAATTGGCGCTCACGCCCCTCATGGCATCGATCGGCTTCGGATAGCCATGGAAAATCAGAACTCGCGCGTTCTCCGGCAATGTCGGCGTTCGCCAAAGAATCATCGGCCATCGCGGGATGCAGTGGCGCTTGTAGCTTCGGCATAAGTCGTCCGGCCAAAACCGCAGACCGTGTGCCGCGTCGCTAATGAACTCCTGATCGTTCCGATAGCGGGCGCGGATTCGCCCGGGCCCTCTCTGGAACTCCTCCCAGAGGTGGTCTTGGGTTCCCGGGACGAAACGGAACACCGACGAATTGCCGACGCCCGGCTTTCGCTTGTTCCAATCGTTGGAAATGAGGAAGTGTCCTGGAAGGTCGAAGAACACGTTCATCTTGCCGGTTAGGACCACGTGAGATCGAGGAACAGGGTCGGCTCCGGCGGAAGGCCGATCTTCGGATGGAATATCCCGATCTTCTTCCATCCGCGCTCGGGGAGCCCCGGATCAACGGCGACTTCCGGCAAAGGCCGGGGCTCGATGTCGGCCAGCAGGCCAGCGGAATTGTCGGTGAAGCACACCAAACGGAAAGGATCGTCGAATTGCCGAGCCAGCATTCGCCACAGCGTGTTGGCATAGTCGGGTCCGTATTTGACCCCCCATTTCATGCAGACGATCGTCCGTGGGCTGCTCATGGCGATAGGCAAATACTCGCAAAAATGCGGGGCGAAGACGGAGGCTAATCGGCCTCCGCGCGCCAATAGGCCGAGTAGGACGGATACGCCCAGCGCGCCCTCAACCGCTTGAAGCCGACCAAGTCCCCCACACGGTAGGCCGCAACGCGCCAGGGCTTCAGTTCTTCCCCTTCGAACGTCATCGCAACCAGCCGGCTCCGCCGGTAGGCGACCCACGGGAGCAGGCGCCGTGCCGACTCGAAAAGCGGATGCGGCAGCATGAACTCCCAATGGAACTTCACGGCGATCCGCCGGGAGTGGACGCGCAGCCTGTCGCGCGCCGCGTAGCTGATGAAGCGCTCGTCGGTGACATATCGCTTGTTCCGCGAATGCAGATTGGTGACGACGTTCCGGTTGAAGTCCTCGTAGATGTGGCGGAACTGGCCGGGGGTGAACGCAACCACGGATGAATTGCCGAAATAGTACCGTTCGCCCAGGAAGCGGCGCAGCCTCCTTTGCACCCGCCACAGCGGGATGAAGTGGTTGTTCAGCATGTACAGCGCCGGCTTCCGCGCAATCTGATCGGCGATCCGCGCGACGTCGCCGAGGATCATCGTATCGAGATCGATCAGGATCGCCGGCGCATTGTCCTCCTCCGCAACCGTCGGCGCGAACGCCGCGAGCTTCAGCCTGCAGCCGGACTTCATCTCCTCGAACGTCAAGGAGAAGGGCGGGAACGGCCTGAGCTCGATGCCGCTGCGATAGGCACCCTCGCGCCCGTCCGTGACGCAGAGAAAGCGGATGGGGACGCTCGCATGCGCGGCAACCGCGTCGTAGAGGCGATTGACGTCACCCGGCCGGTATTTTTCTCCCCACTTGACGCAGACGATTTGGAGTCTGGTGTCTTTCATTTGCCGTGCGCCCTTCGCGCCGCCGCGGCGGTGGCGGGGTAAGCCGAGCGAGACCTCGTCGGATCGGCCAGCGAGCCCCGTCCCGACGCCGGCATACACCGTCGAGGCGCCAGCGGGGAAACGGCCGTCGCGGTCGTCATTGATTCCACTTTTTCTTGTCGCGGTAAGTTCTCGTTAACCCGATTGCGCCTGAATCGTCCGGTTGGGTTCCGCCAGGCGTCGCGGCCGGTCGCCGGACTAGTCCACACGCTCCACTGGCGGCCGATTTCCCGGGTTGCCACCGGGAAGCGAGTCTGATCACGTGACAGAATGCGAGCGAGGGCGGGATGAAGGAAGCAAAGGGCAACGAGAGCAAGGACTCCGAGAAGTCGGAAGCGATACCGCCCCCGCGCCCGCCGGTGGAGTTGCACGATCCGTTCGACCGCTTCGATTTCGAGCCCACCAACGGCGACGACTTCTAGCTCTTTGATCCGACGCCCGCCGACGGCCGGGCGAAATCGTCCTCGATCCGCTCGATATCGTCCTCCCCGAGATACGACCCGGACTGCACCTCGATCAGGTTGAGCGGTGCATCGGTGCGGTTCTCGAGGCGGTGGACGCATCCCCTCGGCAGGAACACCGATTCGCTTTCGCGAACGACGATCTCTTCTGCATCGCGGGTCACCAGCGCCGTCCCGTTCACCACCACCCAATGCTCGGCGCGGTGCTTGTGACGCTGCAACGAAAGCCGTGAACCCGGATTGACGGTGATCCGCTTCACCTGGAACCGGTCGCCGGAATGCACCGACTGATAATAGCCCCAGGGTCGATGAACCCAGGGACTCTCCGTCGCGGCCCCGGAGCCGTTCTTCTTGAGCGTCTCGACGATCTCCGAAACGCGCTGGTCGGCCCCTTTCGCCGCCACCAGCACTGCATCGGCGGTGGCCACCACCACCAGGTCCTTGACGCCCAGCGTCGTCACCAGCGGGCCCTCGCTGCGAACGTAGGAGCCGGTCGTATCGACGGTCAGCACCTCGCCGATCGCGACGTTGCCGGCGGCGTCGTGCGCCGCAAGATCCCAAAGCCCGGTCCAGGTCCCGGCGTCGCTCCAGGCGAAGTCCACCGGCAGCACCGCCGCGCGGTCGGTCCGTTCCATCACCGCCCGGTCGATCGAAGTCGATGGTGCGGCGCTGAAAGCCGCTTCGCCAAGCCGCATGAAATCGAGGTCGGCAGCCGCCGTCGCAACGGCGCGCTCGGCCGCCGAACGAACTTCGGGAGCATATTTCGACAGCGCGTCGAGAACGCCGGCCGCGGGAAGGAGGAATATGCCCGAGTTCCACAAATAGCCGTCCCGCACATAGCGCGAAGCGGTGTCGGCATCCGGCTTCTCAACGAAGGCCGCCGCCTTTCTGACCCCGGTTTCCGGAGCGAGCGGCTCCCCGACGCGGATATAGCCGTAGCCGGTTTCGGGCCGCGTCGGCCTGATGCCGAACAGCGCCAGGGCACCCGACATCGCCGCCGGCAGGGCGGCCTCGATCGCGGCACGGAACGCACCCTCATCCTCGATGACGTGATCGGACGGCATGACGAGAATCACCGCCCCGCGATCCTCTTCCGCCGCGATCGCGGCGGCGGCTGCCACGGCAGGCGCGGTGTTGCGGCCGACCGGTTCCAGAACGATCCGCGCATTGTCGGCACCGACGGCACGCAACTGCTCGGCAATGACAAACCGATGTTCGGCGTTGGCCACAATCATCGCCGGCGCGAACAGGGTGGCGTCCGACGCGCGTAGCACCGCCGATTGAAGCAGCGTCCGCTCGCCGGCAAGCGGCAGCAATTGCTTCGGATAGGAGCGGCGCGACAGCGGCCAGAGCCTGGTGCCGGTACCGCCCGACAATATCACCGGAACGACTTTGGTCATCGCCGCCTGTCAGTTTGCCGCCGATTGCCGGCGAGGCCAAGCGAGCACGCGGCTGGCGGCTCCCGCCGCCCGTAGCCGGTCATTCCCCGGCCATCGCTTCTACTGCGGCGCCGCCGAAGAGCGGCGCGGCCGCCTGGGTCGGATCTCGGACGACGAAGCTGACGGATGTCACTTCGGGACCGTCCACTATCGGCCGGGTGATCAAGCCGGCGCTGCCGACATTTCCGAAGTAGCGCTCGGCGGCGCTCCGCTCGACGCTTTCGGCGCGGCGCCCGAGGTACAGTCCTGTCTGCTCCGCCAGCTCGGGATCCGCCATGCTGAATACGCTTCTTCCCCAATCCCCGACCAGGTAAATCCGGACATCGGTTTCTCTCAGATGGAACCTCATCAGGCTCGCCAGATTGTAGTCTGACGCTACGACGTAATCAGCCCCTTCCGCCTGCATCTTCGCGACAACAGCATGACTGTACTCCGCCCATCCGCGAAATCGCGACGTGTAGTTGTTGATATATGGTAACGGCATCCAGAGTTCGGCAAGCACCGTGTACGTACCGACGGTGAGGATCGTTCCGAACGCGACCGCGGCAACGCCCATCAATTCCGTTACGCGTCGCCCTATCTGCCGCATCGGCCGGCCCAGCGGAATGGCCGCAAGGATCGCCGACAAGAACACGACCGGCGAAATCCAGTGGGGATCGATGGCTTCCCTGAGCGAGTGCTGCGCTAGAAACAGGAGCAGCGGCAGCGGCATCAACACCACCAGAGCGCGCACCGGATCGCGCAGCCATCCCGGCCGCAGGCATTGCACCAGCCCGACGACGGCGAGTATCGCGATCAGCGGAGATGCTGCCACCGGCAGCAAGCCGACATACAGCAGGAAGGTCTCAAGCGGGGCCCCGTCCGACCCGCGACCCAACTGGAGCGTCACCGACGGCCAACCTTCGGCGATGTTCCACAAAATCACCGGAAGCATGACCGCCAGCGCAATCGCGGCTCCGAGATACGGCCATGGACTTCGCAGCCATTTGCGAACGGCCGGGACCACCGCGAGCCAGAGCGGCACCGCGAAAGCGATAAGCAGAACGGTGTATTTCGATATCGCGGCAAGGCCCAACATCACGCCGGCCAGGAGCCACCAGGCGCCCGCTCCGCCGCGCGCTATCCGCGCCAAAGCGTAGAAGCCTCCGAGCCAGAACAGGACCATCGGCTGGTCGGGCAGGGTGATCACCGACAGGACGCCCAGCAGCGTGCAATTCGCGAAGATCGCGGCCCACGCCGCGACGCGCCGGCTTTCGAACAGGACGAGGGCGATGTGGTAGACGAGCAGGATATCGACCGCCATGGATGCGGCGCCGATGGATCGGACTCCGAACTCAGTATCGCCGAACAGGAGCGTTCCGAGTCGGATGAACAGCGCCACCATCGGCGGATGGTCGTAGTAACCGAAGGCCAGATTCTCCGACCAAAGCCAGTAATAGGCCTCGTCGGAAAAGAAGCCGAACTGCCC
>CAYOBK010000208.1:0-3570 GCA_964402275.1 uncultured Bauldia sp. | reverse complement strand
ATCGACAAGTGGCTGTGGCATGCCCGATTCGCCAAGACCCGAACAGCGGCGCAGATTCTGGCCCGTTCGGGCCGGATCCGGATCAACCGGACCAAAAACGACAGTGCCGGCCGGCTGGTGAAGGTCGGGGATCTCCTCACCATCCGCGGGGACCGCGGGGTTCGCGTGGTCAGGATCCTGGCAATAGGGATACGCCGCGGTCCGGCACGAGAGGCCGAAGCGCTGTACGATCAGGTGATTTCGGTTCCCGCCAATCTCGACCCCGGCGGATCGGACGATACGCGGCGGACGGCGCGGCCGGAAAAGCGCGACCGCAGGCGTATCACCGAACTCAAACGAAGCGGCGGCTAGGCTCCGGGCTGCCGCCTCGCCAGCCGTGGCGCCAGGACGCGTGCCGACCTTGCCGAAAACGGGGTTAGCTATTAGGCAAGCGTCCCGGGACTTTTGCGGCCGCACGAAGAGGCAAACGGGGAAGGACGAATTGACCTATATCGTCAACGACAACTGCATCCGCTGCAAATACATGGACTGCGTGGAAGTGTGCCCCGTGGACTGCTTCTACGAGGGCGAGAACATGCTCGTCATTCACCCCGACGAATGCATCGATTGCGGCGTCTGCGAGCCGGAGTGCCCGGTCGACGCGATCAAGCCGGACACCGAGCCGGGAGCAGAGCAATGGCTGGAACTCAACGCGGAGTATGCGTCAAAATGGCCCAATATTACCGTCAAGCGCGAACCGCCGCCCGACGCCAAGAAATTTGAAGGCGTTGCGAACAAATTCAGCCAATATTTCTCCTCCGAGCCGGGGGAGGGAGACTAGGATTTTCCGAGGCTTGGCCAGCTTTGCGCTGGTCGCGCTCAGCCGTTAACCATGTTTGCCCCGCGGCAAGCCTTTGAAAGTCGCGCGTTTTTGTGCTATATAGTGCCTGATTTGCCTCCCTCGTCCAGATTTTGGGCATCGTAGCGGCCGCCTCACAAAGCGCGGTGTAGCAACCGTTCGTACGGGACTCCGTCGACCGGACGCAGGCTAACGCTCTCTTCTGCGACGCGGGAAGCAGGCCGGCGGGCATAGTTCCCAACGGGCCGCCGGTCAGGAGTTTTTGGGTCACCAGGAGCAATACGCGTATGGCTGCAACAAACAAGAACACCGCCCCTCGGTCCGAGTTCAAGGCCGGCGAGCATATCGTCTATCCGGCCCATGGCGTCGGCAGGATCGTGCGCCTGGAGAACCAGGAGGTCGCCGGCGCGAAGCTCGAGCTGTATGTGGTGATGTTCGACAGGGACAAGATGACGCTGCGCGTGCCGGTCCCGAAGGCCAAGTCGGTCGGAATGCGCAAGCTCGCCGACAATGCGACGGTCGACCGCTCGCTCGACATCGTCCGCGGCCGCGCACGCATCAAGCGCACGATGTGGAGCCGCCGCGCCCAGGAATACGAAGCCAAGATCAATTCCGGCGATCTGTTCGCGATCGCCGAGGTGGTCCGCGATCTTTATCGCTCCGAGGCGCAGCCGGAGCAGTCCTACAGCGAGCGGCAGCTCTACGAGGCGGCCCTCGACCGGATGTCGCGCGAGATCGCGGTGGTGACCGGCGCCTCCGATACCGAGGCGGTGCAGAGGATCGAGCAGAACCTCGCCAAGAGCCCACGGCGCGGCGCCAAGGGCGGCGAGTCCCAGGACAAGGCCGCCTGATCGGCCTTCAGTCGACGATAATCTTGACTTGCGAGCCCGGTGCGACCGACGCGCCGGGCTCGATCGCATTGAGGATCGAAAACAGCAGTTCCGGACGGTCGACGCCGCGCATCTGCAAGGCCAGTCCCTGTGACGTCGCGCCGGCCTGGGCCTGGACAATCTCAACGCGCAGCGGGTTGAGGGCCGCGACTTCCTGCGGAGTCAGCCGGCGGAAACTGGCGGCAATGGCCGCGGCCGACTGATCGAAGGCCGCCGTATTGGCGGCATTGGCAAAGATGAAGCGGTAGGTCGCACTACCGACCCGGATGACGGTGATCCGGAAGTACCAGCCGGCAGCGGTCGCCGAAGCCGCGGCGGCGGGCAGGCCGTCGATGGTCAAGGATCGAACGCTGCCTGTGTCGAGGCCGTTGATCCAGCCCGAACGCAGGTAGGCCGTGAGATCCTCGCCGGGAGCAAGGTCGACGGAATCGAAGCGGAGCGCCGTGCCGTCAGGCCCGGTCGCCAGGACGGCCTCCCGGGCATTGTCGAGGACGAAGCCGTCGGCGACGGCGAAGGCGATCGCCAGATTGGGATGATAGAAATTCAGGCCGCGGATAAATCCGCTGTCGACGTCGTCGCCGAACACCAGGCCGTTGATCGCCGACAGATATTGCTCGCGGTCGCTGGTGTACTGGTCCGGCGGCCCGAAGGCCTGGGCGGTCGCGACGGCGGCGTTGATCCGGTCCTGATTGGCGGGGTGGCTGGCAAGGAAAGCCGGCTGCTCTGTCAGACGCACATCGGCCGACAAGCGAAAGGCTTCGTAGCGGTTCATCGTGTGCAGGAACCGGGCCGCGGCGTAGGGATCGTAGCCGGCGCGCTCGACCGTGCGGATGCCGATGAGATCGGCCTCCAGCTCCTGCTGCCGGGAGAAGCCGGCGAGCGTCTGCTGGCTCGTGGTGACGGCCGCCTGGGTCGCGGCGGGGTCGTTCTGCGCGGCGCCCTGGACCGCGTCATTCAGAATCGCGGCGGCGAGCGCCTGGTTCCGGCGCTCGGTGGCGTGATCGGCGGTGATGTGCGCCATCTCGTGGGCGAGGACGGCGGCGACTTCCGACGAGTCGTTGGCGAGCGCCAGCAGGCCCCGGGTCACGTAGATCAACCCCTCCGGCAAGGCGAACGCGTTGACCGCCGCGGCGTTGAGGATCGTGATGGCGTAGGAGCGGCCGGGGTCGTCGGATGCCTCGATCAGGCGACCGACGATGCGGGACAGCAGCCGCTCGAGCTCGGTGTCGCGATAGACGCCGCCATAAGCAGCGACGATTGCCGCGTGCGCGTCGCTCGACCCGATTTGCTCGAGATTGGCAGAGACATTCGACAATCCGCCCGGAGGCGCCGCCGGCGTGCAACCTGCGAGGAAAACGGCCGACGCGGCGATCGCGAGCCATCTCCGCCAACCTCCGAATGCTGTCGCTGCGATGCTACTCGACCCCACCATTCCCCCCGCTCAATAGCTCGATTTGTTCGGCGTGGTCGACCCTGATCCAGGGACCGTCCCATTGATCGAGCCAGCCGCGAATGCGGATTCGCCGGCCGACGAGATCGTCGAATGATCCGCCTTCGGCTTCGATCGCATCAGCGTCGGCGACGGCCATCGAGACGGTGAAGTCGGTCGACCAGTCATTGCCGAAATTCAAATAAACCGTCCGTTCCCGTCGGCCGATCGAAACCACCTCGCCCTCAACCAGTTCGAACCGCGCGCCGCCGTGGCGAAGTTCCTCCGACCAGACGTCCCGCGGCGCTCGTGCGAGCCAGAGGCCGGCGTGCGCATCGCGGGCTTCGCGCTCGTTGGCGAGCAGCGCGGCGAGGCAGGTCCGATCCTCGGCGAAGCCGGCCACGATTGCATGT
>CAYOBK010000207.1:0-5180 GCA_964402275.1 uncultured Bauldia sp. | reverse complement strand
GCCGCCAGCGCAGCACGGGCTTCCGCGCGGCCAGGGTTTCGTCGAGCCGCCGCCGCGGCGCCAAGGTCGGGGCAGCTTTGAACTCGGCCGCGCGGCCGCCTTTGGCGCGCGCGGCAAGATCGCGCATGGCGGCGATGAACTGGTCGAGCTCGGCCTTCGATTCCGATTCGGTCGGCTCGACCAGGAGCGCGCCGTGCACGACCAGCGGGAAGTACATCGTCATCGGATGATAGCCTTCGTCGATCATCGCCTTGGCGAAATCGAGCGTCGTCACGCCGGTGCCTTCGAGGAAAGCGTCGTCGAACAACACTTCGTGCATGCAGATCCGGTCGCCGAAAGGCTGCGAGAACACGTCCCTCAGGCCGGCGCGAAGGTAGTTCGCATTGAGCACCGCATCCTCCGACGCACCGCGCGTGCCGTCGGCGCCATGCGACAGCAGGTAGGCCATCGCGCGCACCCACATGCCCATCTGGCCGTGGAAGGCGGTGAGACGGCCGAGTGGAGCTTCGCCTGCCGCCGCGCCGGGCTCGCTCTCGACGAGCACCGGTTTGCCGCGCTCCATGCGGATGAACGGAATGGGCGCGAAGGGCGCCAGTTCCTCCGACAGGACCACCGGCCCGGCGCCGGGACCGCCGCCGCCGTGCGGCGTCGACAGCGTCTTGTGCAGATTGATGTGCATCGCGTCGATGCCGAAATCGCCGGGGCGCACCTTGCCGAGGATGGCGTTGAGATTGGCGCCGTCGCAGTAGAAATAGGCTCCGGCCTCATGCACCGCCTTTGCGATCTCAACGACGTCTGGCTCGAACAGTCCGCAGGTGTTGGGATTGGTCAGCATGATCGCCGCGACATGCGGGCCGAGCTTCGCGCGCACCGCTGCGGCGTCGACCGTGCCGTTGGCGCGTGCAGGGATCGCCTCGACTTTGTAGCCGAGGAAGGCGGCAGTGGCGGGGTTGGTGCCGTGCGCCCATTCCGGCGCGAGCCCGGTGTTTCGCGAGTCGTCGTCGCCGCGGGCGATCAGCGCGGCGCGGATCGCCATCATGCCGCAGAGCTCGCCATGGGCGCCAGCCTTGGGGCTGAGCGCGATTGCCGACATCCCCGTCAGCGCCAGAAGCCACGATGACAACTCCTGCATCAGTGCGAGCGCGCCGGGCACGGTCGATTGCGGCTGCAGCGGATGGATGTCGGCGAAGCCGGGCAGGCGCGCGACTTTCTCGTTGAGCCGCGCATTGTGCTTCATCGTACATGAGCCGAGCGGGTAGACGCCCATGTCGATGGCGTAATTCTGTTTCGACAGCCTGACGTAGTGGCGCAGCGCCTCGGGTTCGGTGAGGCCGGCAAGCTGCGGCGGCTCTCTCCGCGCGAGCTTGCCGAGACGGTTCGACTTCAGCCTCGGCTCCGGCAGGTCGACGCCGGTGGCGTCAATGTGGCCGATCTCGAACAGCAACGGCTCCTCGATCGCAAGTCCGCGATTGCCGGTGAAAGTTTCGCCCCCGGCGGCGTCGACCGGCTCCGGGTGGGTGGCGCGCGCCTTTTCCATCGTCAGCACGGCAGGAGCTCTTTGAGCGCATCGGCCATGCGCCGGATATCGTCGCCGGTGGTGAGTTCGGTTGCAGCGACGACGAGAAGGTCGGCAAGGTCCGGACGGTTCGGCTCGAGGCGGCTCACCGGCACACCGCCGAGGATTTGACGTTCGGCAAGCCGCTCGACAAGCGTTGCGGCATCGCCGTCGATCCGGACGGTGAACTCGTTGAAGAAACTCTCGTTCAGGACCGTGACGCCGTCGACCGCGGCCAGCGCGTCGGCGAGTTCGACCGCCTTGGCGTGGTTGATCGCGGCAAGACGGGCAAGTCCGGTTCCGCCCAGCAACGCCAGATGGATGGTGAAAGCGAGGGCGCAGAGACCCGAGCTGGTGCAGATGTTCGAGGTCGCCTTTTCGCGACGGATGTGCTGTTCGCGCGTCGAGAGCGTCAATACGAAGCCGCGTCTGCCGGCGGCGTCGATCGTTTCGCCGCAGAGCCGCCCCGGCATCTGGCGGATGAATTTCTCCCGCGTTGCGAGAAGGCCGACATAGGGGCCGCCGAAGGTGAGCGCGTTGCCGAGCGACTGGCCCTCGGCGGCGACGATGTCGGCGCCTTGAAGGCCGGGCGGCTCGATCGCGCCGAGCGAAACGATCTCGGTGACCACCGCAACCAGCAGCGCGCCCTTTGCGTGGCACGCCGCGGCTATCGGCGCGAGGTCGATGAGTTCGCCGAAGAAAGACGGCGATTGCACGACGACGCAGGCAGTGTCGTCGCCGATGCGCGCGGCGATATCCTCGGCGGCGGCATGGGGGTTGGCGGGCAGCGCCTCGATCCTGCCGGCCGACATCTTTGCCAGCGTCTCAATCACGCTTCGGTATTGCGGATGGAGACCGCCGGACAGGACGGCCCTGTGGCGCCGCGTGATCCGCCGCGCCATCTGCACTGCCTCGGCGGCGGCGGTCGAGCCGTCATACATGCCGCCATTGGCGACCTCCATCCCGGTCAACGTCGCGACCTGGGTCTGGAACTCGAACAGCGTCTGCAGCGTCCCCTGGCTGATCTCGGGCTGATAGGGCGTATAAGCGGTCAGGAACTCCGAGCGCTGGATGAGATGGTCGACGCTCGCGGGAACGTGATGACGGTAGGCGCCGGCGCCCACAAAAAAGGCTGAGGAACCCGCGGCGAGGTTGCGCCCGGCCAAACCCGACAGATGGCGCTCGACCTCCAATTCCCCCTGACCGAGCGGCAGATCGACAAGCCCCTCGAGCCGGGCGGCCGCGGGAACGTCGGCATAAAGATCGCCGATCGACCTGGCGCCGATCTTGGCAAGCATTTCGCCGCGCTCGGCATCGGTGTGGGGCAAATAACGCAGGGAACGGGTTCCTTCGGTTGAGCTGATCGCCGGCGGGCGGCTACCCGCCGTCGGCGAGGTGGGTCTGATAGGCGCCGGCGTCCATCAACGCGTCGAGTTCGGCGGCGTCGGTCAGCTTCAGCTTGAAGAACCAGCCGTCCTGCTCGGCATTGCGGTTGACGAGGCCGGGATCGTCGCTGAGCGCCTCGTTGACCGCCATCACCTCGCCGGACGCCGGGGCATAGACTTCGCTCGCCGCCTTTACCGATTCAACGACCGCCGCGATGTCTCCCTTCTTCAGTGTCCGGCCGACGTCGGGGAGTTCGACGAAGACGATGTCGCCGAGCTGTTCCTGGGCGTAGTTGGAGATGCCGACAGAGGCCTCGGCGCCATCGGCGCGGACCCATTCATGCTCCTTGGTGTAGTGCGTCGCCATTTCCCAACCGCGTCCTCAGATTTTTGAACTCCGTCGATAATAGCGATGAGGAACAAAGGGAAGAGCGGCGACGGTCGCGGTCAACATCCGGCCGCGGACCTCGATGGCGATCTTCTGTCCCGTCGAGGCAAGATCCGACGTGACGTAGCCCATGGCGATCGGGGCGCCGACCGTCGGGCCAAATCCGCCCGAGGTCACGACACCGACCGGCGCGCCGTCCGGCGCGTAGATACCCGCGCCTTCGCGGGCCGGCATCTTGCCCTCGATCGCGATGCCAACCCGACGCCGCACCGGCGCGTCGACAAGTTCGTCGAGGATGCGGCCGGCGCCGGGGAAATCTCCGGCCAGACGCCGCTGCTTGCCGATGGCGAAGGCGAGATCCGCCTCGACCGGCGTCGTCGTTTCGTCGATATCGTGGCCGTAAAGCGGCAGGCCTGCCTCGAGGCGAAGGGAGTCGCGGGCGCCGAGGCCGATCGGCATAACCTCCGGTTCGGCGAGCAGCGCCCGGGCAACCGCCTCGGCGTCGCCGGCGGCGAGATAGATCTCGAAGCCATCCTCGCCGGTGTAGCCGGAACGCGAGACGACACAGTCAACGCCGTCGAAACGGGCCGCGGCAACGTCCATGAAGGTGAGATCGGCTACGGCTGTGTGCCGCGACAGCGCCTCGACGGCGTTCGGCCCCTGGAGCGCAAGCATCGCCCGATCGCCCGGCAGTTCCAGCCTCACGCCGTTCGGCAGACCGCGGCCGACGAAGGCGGCATCGACCGCGACCCGAGCGGCGTTGAAGACGATGTTGAGGCCGGTCTCGCCGGCTTCGCCCGGGAGGCGCGCCGCCATGATGTCGTCGATGATGGTGCCTTCCGGCGTGAGCAGCATCGAGTAGCGCATACGGCCCGGCTTCAGCGATGCGAAGTCGCCGGGCGTCATCTGCTCGAGCGCGGCGGCGGCGGCGGCGAAATCGGGCGCCGCAAGCCGGGCCTGACCCATGTGCGAGACGTCGAACAGACCGGCGGCACTCCGCGTGTGTCGATGCTCGGCGATGATGCCTTCATACTGCACCGGCATCGAATAGCCGGCGAATGGCACCATGCGTGCGCCAAGCTCGCGATGGAGATCGGCGAGCGCGGTTTCCTTGAGGCGTTCCTCGGCGGCGGCTTCGTTCACGCGGCCCTCACGACGTCCGGATCATAGCCGAGGATCGAGGCCAGCCAGCGCTCCGCCTCGGCGACCGACCAGCCCTTGCGTTTGGCGTAGTCCTCGACCTGATCGCGGCCGATCCTCCCGACGCCGAAATAGTGGCTGTCGGGATGGGAAAAATAAAGGCCGCTGACCGAGGACGCCGGCCACATCGCGTAGCTCTCGGTGAGGCGGATGCCGGTCTCCTTCTCGGCGCCGAGGAGGTCGAACAGCGTCTGTTTCTCGGTGTGGTCGGGCTGCGCCGGGTAGCCGGGCGCCGGGCGGATGCCGCGATATTTCTCGGCGATCAGCTCCTGGTTGGAGAGATCCTCATCGGCGGCGTACGCCCAGAATTCGCGGCGGACGCGCTGGTGCAAGTGCTCGGCGAAGGCCTCGGCAAGGCGGTCGGCGAGCGACTGCGACAGGATCTTCGAGTAGTCGTCGTTGGCTTTGGTGAAGCGGTCGGCAACAACGTCCTCGCCGAAGCCCGCCGAAACGGCAAAGCCGCCCACAAAGTCGGCGATGCCGGTCTCCTTGGGCGCCACGAAATCGGCGAGAGCAAGGTGGTTCCGCGCGCTGGCGGCGCGGGCCATCTGCTGCCTCAGCGAGTAGAATGTCGCTTTGGCCTTCTGCCGCTTCTCGTCGCCATAGACGAGAATGTCGTCGCCGTCGGCGCAGGCCGGCCAGAAGCCGATCA
>CAYOBK010000206.1:0-10243 GCA_964402275.1 uncultured Bauldia sp. | reverse complement strand
GAACTCGGCACGCCGCTCGCGACCATCGCGGTCGTCGCGAAGGAACTGCAGAAAGAGCTGCCGCCGAATTCGCCGCTCGGGCCCGATATCGCGCTATTGATCAGCCAGTCGGAGCGGTGCCGCGCGATCCTCGGCCAGCTCACCTCGCTCGGCACGCAGTTGGACTGGAGCCACGGACTTCGCAGCATTCGGGCCCTGCTTGCCGAGGCGGTGGAACCCTATGCCGATGGCGGCATCGAAGTCAGAATCGAACTCGGGACGACGGCCGGGCCGGAGCCGATGGACCGGCGCAATCCGGCGACGCTCTACGGGCTAGGCAATCTGATCGAGAACGCGGTGGACTTCGCCAGCAAGGAGGTCGAGGTCCGAGCTTCGTGGGACGAGCAGAATGTTACGGTCGAGATCGCCGACGACGGCCCGGGTTTTGCCGCCGAGGTCATCGACCGGATCGGCGAGCCCTACGTCACCACCCGGGCGCCGCTTGGCGATGTCGAGGCCCATCATCACGAGGCGGGAGGGCTCGGCCTCGGCTTCTTCATCGCCAAGACCTTCCTCGAGCGCAGCGGCGCGCGGCTTCGCCTTGCCAACCGTCAGCCGCCGGCGAGCGGCGCCATCGTCCGAATCACCTGGCCGCGCGAGGCCTATGGGATCGCACCGGGCGGCGGTCGGCCACCGGATGAATTTGGCGAAGAGCGGGCATCTGCATATATTTCGGGCAGGAACGACGCGAAAGTTGGGGCCTCCGAAGGGTAGGCAACAAATCAATGCCGGAGAAACACACAGAGCGCACTTTGCTGATCGTCGAGGACGATCGGCCATTTCTGAGCCGCCTGGCGCGGGCCATGGAGACGCGCGGCTTCACGGTGCGAACCGCCGAGACGGTCGCGGACGGTATCCATCAGGTCGAAACCAATCCGCCGTCCCATGCCGTAGTCGACCTCCGTCTCGACGACGGCAACGGCATGGATGTGGTCGAAGCACTGCGGGCGCAGCGGCAGGATTCGCGGGTGATCGTCCTGACCGGCTACGGCAATATCGCGACCGCGGTCTCGGCCGTGAAACTCGGCGCCGTCGACTATCTCGCCAAGCCGGCCGACGCCGACGACATCTACGCGGCGCTGACACGCGAGCAGAGCGAGAAACCGGCGCCGCCGGAAAACCCGATGTCGGCGGACAGGGTGCGCTGGGAGCATATCCAGCGCGTCTACGAACTCTGCGATCGCAACGTGTCGGAGACGGCGCGGCGCCTGTCCATGCATCGCCGGACGCTGCAGCGGATCCTCGCGAAACGCGCGCCGCGCTGATCAAGCGATCGCGTCGGCCGACGGATCGTGGAGCTGATGCAGCCGCTGCGCCGCCGCGTGGCCGAAACGGAGCAGCATGGCCTTTCGCGTCGCGCCGGCCAGCCGATGCTCGGGCGCCGGGCGCCTAATTTCAGCGCCATAGGAATCGGCAAGGATCAGGCCCGAATCTTCCGGGAAGATCTCGGCCGGCACGCCGGCATGGGTGGCGAAGAACAGCCGGTCGCAATGGAACCGGTAGTCCGGCCATTTCAGATCGGCGCGGAAATCCTCGATCGATGACTTGATCTCGACGATCCAGATCTCGCCGGCACTGTCGACCACGACGACGTCGGCGCGCCGCCCGGAAGCCAGCGGCAACTCGGTTACCATCGCCATCCGGTTGTTGCGCAAATAGCGTCCGACGCCGCGCCGGATCATCAGCGCGGTCTCGGACTGGCGGCCATCGGGCGGCGGCGGCAACGGCAGCGGCGCGAGCATTCCGGAACAGTGCCACAGGATGAGAACGAAAGGCAAACATTGGCGCCGCCGTACTCAGGTCTTGTCAACGGTTGGGGTACGGCCCGCGGCGCGCCAATTGTCCTTGCCCGGCCTCCATGGGAGAAGCCTGCGGAGACCGCAGGAGCCGCTCGTCTTGGTCGACCTCCCCTTGATGCAGCAACCGCGATTCGCGCTGGTGGACGTTGCCCGCGGCGTCGCGATCGTGGCGATGGTGATCTATCACGCGACCTGGGATCTCGGTCCGGACCTTTACGGGCTGATCCCGCTCAACGCCGCCGTCAATCCCGGATGGGTCGTCTTCGCCCGGCTGATCGCCGGCAGTTTTCTCTTTATCGTCGGCGTCAGTCTGGTGCTGGCGCATCGCCGCGGAATCCGCGTCCGGCCCTTCATCCGCCGCCTCGCGATCATCGTCGGGGCGGCGCTCCTGATCACCATCGCGACGCGGATCGCAATCCCGGAAGCCTATGTCCGGTTCGGCATTCTGCACGGCATCGCCGCGGCCAGCGTCATCGGCCTCGCCTTTGTCAGGGCGCCGCTCTGGCTGACGGTGACTGCCGCTGCAGCGGCCTTCGCGGCGCCGCCGCTCCTCGCCGACCCGGCGTTCGACGGCGCGGCCCTCCTGTGGCTGGGGCTCGGCACATCAGTCCCGATGATGATCGACTATGTGCCGGTGCTGCCTTGGGTCGGCCCGACGCTGCTCGGCATCGCGGCAACCCGGGTTGCGATCGACCGCGGCTGGGACAAGAGGATCGCGCGATGGACGCCGTCGACCGGCATCGGCCGAGGCCTCATCACCGCCGGCCGCTGGAGCCTGGCGATCTATCTCATCCACCAGCCGGTTTTGCTCGGGCTGTTCTATTTGCTGGCGCTCGCCCTCGGGCGGAGCCCGAGCTTGGCGCTGTGACCGTCTTGTCCGGGTAAAGGCAGATGTCGGCGATCAGGCAGTTCGGGCAGTCGGGCCGCCGCGCCTTGCAGACGTAGCGGCCGTGCAGGATCAGCCAGTGATGTGCGTGGCGCCTGGCGTCGGGCGGAACGACGCGCTCCAGCTCCTCCTCGACCGCGAGCGGCGTTTTGCCCGGCGCGAGGCCGGTACGGTTGCCGACCCGGAAAAGATGCGTGTCGACGGCGATCGTGGGCTGGCCGAAGGCGGTGTTCAGCACGACATTGGCGGTCTTGCGGCCGACGCCGGGAAGCGCTTCGAGCTCGGCGCGGGTTTCGGGAACCTTCGAGCCGTGGTTGCCGACGAGACGGCGCGACAAGGCAATCACGTTGTGGGCCTTCGACCGGAAGAGGCCGATGGTGCGGATCATCTCGATCAAGCGCTCCTCGCCGAGCGCCACCATCTTCTCGGGCGTGTCGGCGAGGCGGAACAATTTGGCCGTGGCGCGGTTGACTCCGACGTCCGTCGCTTGCGCCGAGAGAACGACGGCGACGAGGAGCGTGTACGGGTTGACCCAGTCGAGCTCGCCCTTCGGCTCCGGGTTTGCGGCGAAGCGGCGAAAAATCTCCTCGACTTCCGGCTTCGCAAGGCGGCGCATGGGGGGCTGCTTTCGCCGAGGCGGCCGGCTTCGGCCGCGTGACTTCTTTTCGGGCTGGGATTTGGCCATTCGGAACGCCTATATTGAAGCCGATGAACGACGCTGGCGAGAACCCCGACAACACACCGGCTGAAGCGCCGCTATTCAGCGCAACGATTTCACCGTACCGCTCCCTGTCGCTGCGCGGCTTCAATATCCTGATGGCGGCCATCGGGCTCGCCTCCTTCGGCCTCGGGGTCGCCTTCACCACGATGGGCGCGTGGCCGGTCTTCGGCTTTTTCGGGCTCGACGCCGCCCTGATCTTTTTCGCCTTCAGGCGCAACTATCTCGACGCGCGCGCCTTCGAGCAGATCAACCTTTCGCACGAATCCCTGGAGATCCGGCGAGTATCGGCATTCGGCCGGGAGACCCGGTTCGAGTTCAATCCCTACTGGACGCGGCTGGTGGTCGACCGGCGGAGCTGGGGGATCGCCGGACTCGCCCTGACCAGCAGCGGCAGGCGGCTCTCGATCGGCACCTTCCTCAGCCCGGACGAGCGCTCACGCTTCGCCGAGGCGCTATCGGCGGCGCTGGCGATGGCGCGGCGAGGCCCCTCCACCGCCTGAAACATCCCGAGGGCGCAAGAATCGGGTGGCCAATCGACGGCGCGCCGGCCTATGAGCGCAGCATGACCGCAGCCACCGCCGCCATCGATCGCCAGCCGGAATCGGCCGCCGACTATGAGGTCGTCCGCCGGGCGATCGAATTCATCAGCGAGGCGTGGCAAAGCCAGCCGTCGCTCGATGCGATCGCCCGTCACGTCGGACTCACCCCGATGGCGCTGCACCGATTGTTCACGCGATGGGCGGGCCTGACACCGAAGACATTCCTGCAGGCGGTCACGCTCGATCACGCCCGGTCGCTGCTGGGCGAATCCGGCTCGATCCTCGAGGCGAGCCACGCGCTGGGGCTTTCGGGGCCGGCAAGGCTGCATGATCTTTTCGTCACGCATGACGCGATGACTCCGGGAGACTTCAAGCGGGGCGGCGCCGGAGCCAGACTTCATTGGGGGATTCACCATTCGCCCTTCGGTTTGGCTTCGGTCGTCGAGAAGGACGGCCGCCTTGCCGGCCTCGGATTCGTCGACGGCGACGACGATCCGCTCGATCCGTTCGTCGGGCGATGGCCGGCGGCCGATTTCATCCACGACCCGGCGCGGACGGCGGCGCTCGCGCGGCGGGTCTTCGACCGGACCGAGTGGAGCGACGAGCGGCCGCTCCGCATCGTCCTGATCGGCACCGATTTCGAAATCAGGGTTTGGGAAGCGCTGCTCGCGGTGCCGTTCGGCCGCGCGACCAGCTACTCGGCCGTTGCCGCCGAGATCGGCAGGCCGAAGGCCGCGCGCGCGGTCGGCGGCGCGATCGCCCGCAATCCGATCTCCTTCGTCGTCCCCTGCCATCGGGTGATCGGCAAGAGCGGCGGCCTCACCGGCTATCTGTGGGGGCTCACCCGAAAGCGCGCCATCCTCGGCTGGGAGACGGGTGTCGCCGTGGGTGGCTAGTCCAGCATTTCTGTCTCCGCCACCGACGCGTCGGCGTCGAGGCGGTAGATCACCGGCACGCCGGTCTCGAGCTCGCGGGCGACGATCTCGTCCGGCGTGAGGCCATCGAGCGCCATGATCAGCGCCCTGAGCGAATTGCCGTGCGCCGACACGAGGACGCCCTCGCCGCGCATCACATGCGGCAGCATGGTGTGGATGTAATAGGGCCAGACGCGGGCGCCGGTGTCGCGGAGCGATTCACCGCCAGGCGGCGCGGTCGCGTAGGAGCGGCGCCAGATATGCACCTGCTCCTCGCTCCATTGCTTGCGGGCGTCGTCCTTGTTGAGGCCGGTGAGTTCGCCGTAGTCGCGTTCGTTGAGCGCCGCGTCCCTGATCAGCGGAATGTCCGGCAGCGACAGCTCCGCCAGCATCAGGTCGAGCGACTCATGGGCGCGCTTCAGGCCCGCGGTGAACGCCATACCGACGCGGAAGCCGCGCTCGGCCAGGAGCCGGCCGGCGCGGCGCGCCTCGTCGCGGCCGAGATCGGTGAGTCCGACATCGGTAAGCCCGGTGAAGACGTTGGTGAGATTCCATTCGCTCTGTCCGTGGCGGACGAGCACGAGCAGGCGATCGGTCAGGATTATTCCTCCGGGTTGAAGCCGAGGACGTCGTTCATCGAATAGCGGCCGGGCGGGCGCCCGCGAGCCCACAGCGCGGCCTTGAGCGCGCCGCGGGCGAAGATCGCCCGGTCGAAGGCGCGGTGGGTGAGCTCGACGATCTCGCCGTCGCCGGCGAAGACGACGCTGTGACTGCCGACGATCGTGCCGCCACGCATCACGGAAAAGCCGATATCGCCGGCCCGGCGCGGGCCGGTCTGGCCGTCGCGGACGCGGACCGAATGCGTATCGAGGTCGATGTCCCGCCCGGCGGCGGCCTCGCGGCCGAACAGCAGCGCCGTTCCCGACGGCGCGTCGACCTTGTGGCGGTGATGCATCTCGCTGATCTCGATGTCGAAGGTCATGTCGAGGGCTGCCGCCGCTTCCCGCACGAAGCGTGCCAGAAGGTTGACGCCAAGGCTCATATTGCCGGCCTGCACGATCGGGGTCTGCCTCGCCGCCTTGTCGATGGCTTCGTTGTCCGCCCCCGAAAGGCCGGTGGTGCCGATGACGTCGACGACGCCGGCTTTCGCGGCGGCCGCGGCGAGACCGACCGTCGCCGACGGCGTGGTGAAGTCGATCAGCCCGTCGGCGCCCAAGAGTGCGGCCGAGGCGTCGTCGGTGACCACCACGCCGAGCGCCGTCGTGCCCGCCGCCTCACCGGCATCGCGGCCGACGGCATCCGACCCCCGGTCCTCGATGGCGCCGGCGAGAGTAACGCCCGCTTCTTCGGCGATCAGCCGGATGAGGGTCTGCCCCATCCGGCCGCCGGCGCCGGCAACCACCAACCGCATGTCCGTCATTGGGTGCCTCGTCGATCTCCATTGCCGCCCCGAAAGGCAATAGAGGGCAAAGTTGGCGGGGTTAGGTCACACGCTGCGGCCATCCGTCAAGGCGCGGCTGCGGCGATCTCCGCGACGATCGCCTCCGCCGCGGCGCGCGGGTCGGCGGCCTCGGTGATCGGACGCCCGACGACGAGATAGTCGGCGCCCGCGCGGATCGCCTCGGCCGGCGTCGCGGCGCGTTTCTGGTCGCCCATTGCGGCGCCGGCCGGGCGGATGCCGGGCGTTACCAGCATCATGTTGCCGCCTACCGCCTTGCGGATGGCGGCAACCTCCTTCGGCGACGCGACGATCCCGTCCATCCCCGCAGCCTTGGCGTCGGCGGCGCGGGCGAGGACGCGGTCCTTGACGGTGCCGGCATAGCCCGCGGCGGATAAATCCTTGTCGTCCATCGAGGTGACAACCGTCACGCCGAGGAGCGCCAGCGATGCGTCGGCCTTGGCCGCAACGGCGGCGCGCATCGCCTTGGGATAAGCATGAACGGTGAGGAAGGAGACGCCGATCCGCACGGCATTGACGACCGCCTTGGCGACGGTGTTGTCGATGTCGAGAAGCTTGGCGTCGAGGAAGACGCTTTTGCCTTCGGCGGAGAGCCGCTCGGCGAGCGCGACGCCGCCGCCGAGGATGAGTTCGAGACCGATCTTGTAGACGCCGACGCTGTCGCCGAGGCGCGAAATCAATGACTCGGCAGCGGGAACCGTCGGCACATCGAGCGCGACGATCAGCCGATCGCGGGGCGTCTTCGGCCTGCCGATCATTCGACCTGCCCCAGCCGGACGGCGAGATCGACCAGCCGGCGGCAGACCGCCTGCAAAAGCTTCGCCGGCGGCTCGGCGGTGAGGTGGCCGGCTTCGTCGAAGGCCTGCGCCCCGAGCGACACCGAAACCTGCTCGGCGACGACGATCGCGCCGAGCGCGGTGGCGAGTACCTTTCTGAGGTCGATCAGCGCGCGGGCGCCGCCGATCATGCCGTTGGAGGTGGAGCCGATGCCGTAGACGCGGCCGCGATGGTTGAGCTCGGCGGCGAGCTTCGGGCGGCTCGCCCAATCGATCGCGTTCTTGAGGAGCGGCGGCAGCGAGTGATTGTACTCCGGCGTCGCGATGAAGACGCCCTGGCTGCCGGCGATCAGCCGCGCGAGCTTCCTGGCGTTCTCGGGGATGCCCTCGTTCTTCTCGAGGTCGGCGTTGTAGATCGGCAGCGGGTAATCGCCGAGCGAGATCAGCGTCACCTCGGCGCCGATCAGTGCCAGCTCCTTGGCCGCGAGCGCCGCCAGCTTGGCGCTGAACGATCCGATCCGGATCGAGCCGCCGAAGACGAGGATGTCGGGATTGGCCAAGGTCGCTCCCAAGGGTCCGACTTGTTTAGCGGTCGCCGTGGCCCGGTCAACTCACGACGGGCCGATAAGTCCACACCCTTGCCGGCGGCATGTTCATAACGATCCAGCCGCTGCCGTCGAGCCGGTAATCGGCGGGCGAGGGCGGCACCGGCGGCTTCGGCGAATAGGAGAACTGCGCCAGCGCCCCGCCGGGATAGAGCCGGGCGAGGACGGCGAGGATCAGGCCTCGGCGCTCGGGCGGCTGGCGGAGGAGCAGCGGCAGCGACGACACGGCGGCGGCGAAGCGGCCGTCGTGGGCGCCGGCCAAGGCCCTCTCAAGGTCGTAGGCGTCGCCGCCGACCACGCGGATGCGCGGATAGCGCTCCGCCATGATGGCGCAGAAATCGGGATTGTATTCGACGGCAACGATCCGCTCCGGCGCGACGCCGCGCTCGATGATCGCCCGCGTGACGACGCCGGTGCCCGGACCGAGTTCGAGGATCGGCGCGCTGCCGGCGGGATCGATGTGGGCGACCATGCGGCGCGCCAGCGCGCGGCCGGAGGGCGCGATCGCGCCGGTGGTGCTCCAGGTGCGGATAAAGCGGACGACGTCGCGGGCGCTCATGAGGCGCCGGTCTTGCCACCCAGAATTTCCCGCGCCCGGGCGAAGAAGCCGCTCGTCTCGGGGTTGGTCTCGGCCGAGGAGGCGGCCTCGAATTCCTGCATCAGCTCGCGCTGCTTCTTCGACAGCTTCCGCGGCGTCTCGACGGTGACCTGAATATACATGTCGCCGAAGCGGTTCGAGCGGAGCACCGGCATGCCCTTGCCCTTCAGCCGGAATTGTTCCCCGGTCTGCGTGCCTTCCGACACCTTCACCTTGGCGCGGCCGCCGTCGATCGTCGGGACCTCGAACTGGCCGCCGAGCGAGGCGGTGGTGACGGAAATCGGCACGCGGCAGAAAAGGTCGGCGCCGTCGCGCTGCATGAATTCGTGCGGCTTGATCGACAGGAAGATATAAAGATCGCCGGCCGGGCCGCCGCGGAGCCCGGCTTCGCCCTCGCCGGCGAGGCGGATGCGCGTGCCGTCCTCGACGCCGGCGGGAATGGGCACGGTCAGCGTCCGCTCCTGGGTCACCCGGCCGGCGCCGTTGCAGACGTCGCAGGGGTCCGAGATGACCTCGCCGCGTCCCTGACAGGTCGGACAGGTGCGCTCGATCGAGAAGAAGCCGCCGGTCGAAGCGCGGACGCGGCCCCGGCCGTCGCAGCTCGGGCAAGTCCGCGGGGTGGAACCCGGTCTCGAGCCCGTGCCGGAACAGGTGTCGCAGCTGATCTTGGTGGGAACGCTGATTTCGGCGGTCTTGCCGCTGAAGGCCTCCTCCAGCGTCAGGTCCATATTGTAGCGGAGGTCGGCGCCCCGCTCGCGGCCGCTGCGGCTGCCGCCCCGGCGGCCCATAATGTCGCCGAAAATATCGTCGAAAATCTCCGACATCGACGAGGCAAAGTCATGGGCGAAGCCGCCGCCGGCGCCGCGCTCGAAGGCGGCGTGGCCGAAACGGTCATAAGCGGCGCGGCGCTGCGGGTCCTTGAGGCATTCATAGGCCTCGTTGACCTCCTTGAACCGGAGTTCGGCCGTGGCATCCCCCGGATTGCGATCGGGGTGATACTGCATGGCCAGCTTGCGGAACGAAGTCTTGAGCGCGGCGGCGTCGCAGTCCGGCCTGACGCCGAGGACCTCGTAGAAATCGCGCTTAGCCATCCTGCTCATTTGGTGTCCGGGCCCGCAGCCTTGCCAGCATTGACGTGATTCGCCGGGCTCTTGTCTCGGGTCTTCCGGCTTCAACAACCCAGTTTAGATATTCGCGCCGGTGGCTGGGCGGAAGGCCCTCAAAAGCGGACTTGGCCGCCGGTTCGGCGACCAAAGCCTGTGCGATATCGGGTGGCAAGTCTTCGCGCGACACGGTTGCTCACAAAAACGACCTGAGACGCACCGCTTGTTGGAGGTCCGGTCAGGCCGACTTCTTCCGGTCGTCGTCGTCGACTTCTTCGAAATCGGCGTCGACCACATCCTCCGCGCCGGGTTCGCCGGCGTCGGCGCCCTCGGCCGCGGCCCGGTACATCGCCTCGCCGAGCTTCATCGAAGCCTGGACCAGCGCCGTAGTCTTCGCCTGAATGGCGGCCGCGTCGTCACCCTCGAGCGCCTTCTTCACCTCGGCCACAGCCGCCTCGATGGCCGATTTGTCGGCCGCGGAGACCTTGTCGCCGAGCTCAGCGACCGACTTCTCGGCCGAGTGGATCTGGCGCTCCGCCTCGACCTTGGCGTCGACCAGAGCACGCCGTTTCTTGTCTTCCTCGGCATGGGTTTCGGCGTCGTGGACCATCTTCTCGATCTCGGCGTCGGAGAGCCCGCCGGAGGCCTGGATGCGGATCTGCTGCTCCTTGCCGGTGCCCTTGTCCTTGGCCGACACGTTGACGATGCCGTTGGCGTCGATGTCGAAGGCGACCTCGATCTGCGGCACGCCGCGTGGCGCCGGCGGGATGCCGACGAGATCGAACTGGCCGAGCAGCTTGTTGT
>CAYOBK010000205.1:0-2543 GCA_964402275.1 uncultured Bauldia sp. | reverse complement strand
TTCGGAGAAGCTGTCGCCGACAAGGCCGAGATGCCGCTGCGAATGGAAGCGCCGTCCTTCGGCGGAGACGATACCGGCCGCCTCCTGGCCGCGATGCTGGAGCGCGTGGAGGCCGAGAGCGGTCAGCGCCGCGGCGTCGCGGTGGCCGAACACGCCGAACACGCCGCACTCCTCGTGCAGTTTGTCGTCATCGGCGAAGGGATGCGAGGTGAACTCGGACATCGCTTTGGTCGTCACGGCGCCGGCGGGAGGGGTCCCCCTCCGGCCGCCGCTCCATTTATCACCTGTTCAAGCGGATCCCCATTGAGATTTCCGCCTTCTCTTGCCGGCACCGGCTCGGGAGGCGTGGGGTCCGGAACCTCCTCGCCCCGCAGCCGGGCCTGCAACTCGGCTTCGATATCGTCCGGCAGCACGGCAATCAACCGCTCGCTGAGATCGACCAGCAGCGGCTGGGATTCCGCCTCCGCAATCCAGGCGGGCTGATCCTCCACCAGCCAGACGAACAGCGCATAGGCTACCACCACCAGCAAGGCGCCGCGAACCGCCCCGAAAGCAAAGCCGAAAATCCGGTCGATGGACCCGACCCGGCTGTCGATGACGACGTCGGCCACCTTGACCGTGACATAGGTGGCGATGACCAGGACGACAATGAAGATCACCGCGACGGACACTATCGTCGCCAGCTGCTCGCTCTCGATATAGGGCTGGATCAGGCCGCGCAGCGGCTCGTAAAGGTAATAGGCCGCGACCGCGGCGACCAGCCACGACGCGATTGACAGGACCTCGCGGACGAAACCCCGGACCATTGCCAGAATGGCCGAGATCAGGACCACGGCGATCACAGCGAAATCGAACGGTGTGAGCGACATAACCGCGCTTTCGGGTGCGGTCTTTACGACCGCGGGGCCTCGCGCGCCCAGCTAGCACGATTCTAGGCAGCCGTCGCGGCAGGGGCGCGGGTTTTCTCGGTCAAAGTTGACGCGCCGCCCACCGGCCGCCCGGCGACGCTGGCGACAAGCGCGGCAAGGTCGCCGACCGCCTCGAGACGAATGCCCGTGCCGCCCCCGGCCGAAGCGCCGTTGGGCACGGTCGCATGCGTGAATCCGAGCCGCGCGGCCTCCCTTGTCCGGGCCGAATCCTGACCGACGGCGCGGACCGCGCCGGAAAGGCTGATCTCGCCGAAGAAAACGCCGTCGGCGTCGAGCGGCCGCCCGGTGAGCGCCGATACCAGAGCGGCCGCGACGGCAAGGTCGGCGGCCGGCTCACCGATCCGGAGGCCGCCAGCGACATTGAGATAGACGTCGGAGGCGCCGAGGCGGACGCCGCATCGCGCCTCGAGGACCGCAAGCACCATGGCGAGGCGTGACCCGTCCCAGCCGACGATGGCGCGCCGCGGCGTGCCAAGCAGCGAGGGCGCGACCAGCGCCTGGATTTCGCAGAGCACTGGCCGCGACCCTTCCATTCCGGCGAACACCGCCACGCCCGGCGTCGTCGGATTGCGTTCGGAAAGGAAGAGTTCGGACGGGTTGGCAACTTCTGCGAGGCCGGCGCCGGTCATCTCGAAGACGCCGATCTCGTCCGTCGGGCCGAAGCGGTTCTTCTGGGCCCGCACCACGCGGAAATGCTGGCCGCCTTCGCCCTCGAAGGAGAGGACGGCGTCGACCATATGCTCGACGGTCTTCGGCCCAGCGATCTGGCCGTCCTTGGTAACGTGGCCGACGAGGCAGACGGCGGCGCCGGTCTTCTTGGCGAACCCGATCATTGTTTGCGACGCCGCGCGCACCTGGGCGACGGTGCCAGGCGCCGAATCGATCGAGCCGGTCCAAAGGGTCTGGATCGAATCGAGGACGAGAAGGTCGGGGCGGGGACCTTCCGCGAGCGACGCGAGGATGTCCTCGACGCAGGTTTCGGCGGCCAGCTCGACCACCGCGTCCGTTACCGCGAGCCGCCTGGCGCGCATCCTGATTTGCTCGACCGATTCCTCGCCGGAAATATAGACGGTGCGCCGGCCGCGCCGGGCCATGGCGGCGCAGACCTGGAGGAGGAGCGTCGATTTGCCGATCCCCGGTTCGCCGCCGACGAGGAACGCCGATCCGGCAACGAAGCCGCCGCCGGTCACCCGGTCGAATTCGGCGACGCCCGACGGCGCCCGCGGCGCCTCGCCGGTGGCGCCTTTGAGTGCGACGAGATCGATGATCCTGCCGCGAACCGAACCGGCAGTGAGCCCTCTCCGCCGCGGGCCGGCTGTATCCGCTTCCTCGATGACGCTGTTCCATTCCTCGCAGGATTCGCAACGGCCCTGCCAGCGGTGGCTGACCGCGCCGCAATTCTGACAGATATACCGGCTTCGTCCCCGCGCCATCGATTTCCCCGCCTCACCAGAATCAACGATAGCCCATCGGCGTTCATAGAACAAGACGTGAACAAAGCCGGCGGGGACCGCCGTTTCGACGAGCCCTCGGCCCAGGCTCGGACGCAGGCTTCGCTGGCTGGATCTGGCTTTCACCCTCCGCTGGAAGAGGAGGGTCGCGCTGCGGCGCGGG
>CAYOBK010000204.1:0-6959 GCA_964402275.1 uncultured Bauldia sp. | reverse complement strand
AAGCCGCGGGCAAGCGGCCAATATCAGCGGCACCGCGTTCTTGATTGCTCAACGGTCTTGGCCCTGCGTGCGCTGCATCACTTGCTTCGCCGCGCTGTCTCGGCAAGCGCATCATAGGCGCTTTGCCGCGGCCGCCAGCCCGCCGCCAACAGCTTGGCGGGATCGACGATCAGGCCTTTGCGCGACCGGTCGACCTGCTCGCCGCGCCCGGCAATTCGCCCGCCCATCGCAGCCAGCATCGGCGGCAACGGGAATACACCCGGCCGCCGGCCCCAGGCCGACCGCATTGCCGAAACCATTTCGCCGACCGAGAGCGGCTCGGGGTCGGACACCAGAAAAACGCCCCCCTCCATTTTCGCGTTGGAGAGGGCGAGAGCCACAGCGTCGGCCAGATGGTCGCGGGCAACGATCGATCGCCTGGCGGAAAAGCCACCGATCGGCAGCGGCCATCGCGAGCGCGCCAGCTGCAGCAGCTCCGCCATGTTGAAGCGCATTCCGGGCCCGTGAACCAGCACCGGACGCAGCACCACGAAGGGCGTTCCGGCATCTGCGAGGAGCTGCTCGGCTTCGAGTTTGGAGCGCCCATAGGCGTCGGTCGGGTTGGCGGCCGCCGCCTCGGTCACGACCTCGTCGGCGCTCGGCCCGACCTGCGCCCTCACCGAAGAAAGCAGAACGAATCGGCGAACGCCCGCTTGTCTGGCCGCCCTGGCCAGAATGGCGGTCGTTCCGGCATTGACCTCGCGGTAGGTGCCCTCCGAAACGCCATCGTCGGCATGCGCAATACCGGCGCTGTGGATAACGTAGTCGACGTCCCGCAACGCCTCGGCAAGATTGATCGGCCGCCGCAGATCGCCGACGACGGCGCTCTCGACTTCATCGGGCACCGACGTGACCGTCCGCATCGCTGCGCGCACCCGGTACCCTTTGGCTGACAGGACCGGTACCAGACCGCGGCCGATGAAGCCCGTTGCCCCGGTCAGCAACACGCGCCCGCGGCTGGTCGATTCGGTTTCTGCTGCCATGTCTTCCGGCCGATTCCCTCGCCCCCGGTTCAGACCCGATCACCTGCCCCGGCGGCGATGAAGTGTGGCCGCTCGATCCGCCGGCCCGTCATCGCCGGAGTGCGAGCGCGGCCGCAATCTCGAGGCGGACACTGTCCGCGGCCGCCCCGGCCGCCCGGGTTTCGGCGTCCTCGACGGCGCGCAATGTGGCGAATGCCTGATTCGAGATCCGGTAGCTCGTCTCCGCCGTTGCCGACCCGGAGACAACGCTGGCTCCGGATGCGATCTCGATCAGCGCGTACTGCACCGTCACCGACAAGCGTCCGACTGTTGCAACGTCCCCCGGAACCGCCGAGCCGCCGCTCGACTGCGCCGAAACACTCAACTCATAGACCGGCGCTGCCGGCTCGGCCTCGCCGCCAAAGGCGAAGATCAACTCGTTGCGAACGACCTGCGTCAACCGGTCGTCGGCGGGCAGGACCGAGATTGCGGCCAGCTCGGCCTGCGTCGCCGTCCCGCCCGGCGCCGCGGAGTAGAGCGGCGTGACGGTGCAGGACGATAGACCGGCAGCCGCGGCCAGGACCGCGATGATCACCGATTTGCGCGGCAGCGCGACCGAATATCGCAATGGAATTACTCCGGGACGGCGGCGGCGCTCGGACCCCGCGACCAGTCTCGCATAGTGCTGCCTCCGGGTCGGTTCGGCAACGCTGGCGGAGCACCATCCCCCGTCGCCACATTTCCAGAAAAGCCGTGGATGTTTCTCACGATATGTAAGGTCCGATTTTATATGTGATTTGTTGGGTGCGCGGCCCCCCTTATCCTGCCGCCTCCCAAGATTCATGATTCTGACCGCAAGGGCTGGGAAATGCTGAAAAAGGTTGCACCGGCTGAAGCCGAGATCGCGTTTATCGACCTGCAAACGCAACGCGATCGGATCGCCGGCGAGATCGAGACCGCAATCGCCCGCGTCCTTGACCATGGCCAGTTCATCCTCGGCAAGGAGGTCGAGCGCGCGGAGGCGGAGCTGGTGGCGTTCTGCGGCGCCCGCCATGCAATCGGCTGCGCCAGCGGCACCGATGCCCTCGCCCTGATCCTGATGGCGCTCGGCATCGGGCCCGGCGACGCGGTAATTTGCCCCGGCTTCACATTCGCCGCGCCTGCCGAAGTCGTCGCCTGGCGCGGAGCCACGGTCGTCTTTGCGGATGTGCTCCCGGATACCTTCAATCTCGACCCGGCCAGCCTTTCCGCGGCAATCGAACTGGCTCGCGGTCGCGGGCTTCGTCCGGCCGCCGTGATTGCGGTCGATCTTTTCGGCCAGCCGGCCGAATACGACGAGATCGAGCGCGTCTGTGCCGCCGAGGGCGTTCTCGTCATCGCCGACGCGGCGCAAAGCTTCGGCGCGGCGCTCGAGGGGCGCGGCACCGGCACCTTCGGGGTGGCGACCGGAACGTCGTTTTTCCCGGCCAAGCCGCTCGGCTGCTACGGCGACGGCGGCGCCGTCTTCACCGACGACGGCGAGTTGGCCGCGCTCATGCGTTCCTTGCGGATGCACGGCCAAGGCTCCGATCGCTACGATCATCCCCGCGTTGGGCTGAATTCGCGCCTGGACGCGATCCAGGCTGCGATTCTGGTGGAAAAGCTTCGCATATTCCCCGGAGAGATCGCGGCCCGCCAACGAGTCGCCGCCCGCTATTCGGAGGCGCTCGCCGACATCGTGACCGTACCGGCCGTCCGCCCCGGCGCGACGTCGGTCTGGGCTCAGTATACGATCCGTCTCGGCAGCCGCGACCGTGAAACCTTCCGGCGCGACCTCCACGCCGACGGCGTTCCGACGGCGGTGCATTATCCTCGGCCGCTCCACCATCAACTCGCCTACGCGCATTATCCGGTGGCCGGCGGCCGACTGCCCGTCAGCGAGGCTTTGGCGTCGGAGGTGGTCTCCTTGCCGATGCACGCCTACCTGGAGGAGGCAACGCAGGATCGGATCATTGACGCAGTCTATCGTGCTGCCGGCCGGCAAGCCCCCCGCCCGCGCCTGGCATCGGCCGGCTAGCGGATTCGGCTTCGGCGCGGGGCCGCGATCCGCGCGGATCGCTTGCAGCTGAGCTAAGGCCAACCGCCAACAACATCCCCAGGAATACGGTGTTGGTTAGGTCGTGGTCGAACACGACATTGGTGAGCCCGTAGAGCGCGGCGCCAACGCTCGCAACGCAGGCGACAGCCACCCTGTCCTTGAACGCATCGTCGCGGGCGAACCGGTAGGCCGTAACGACGGGAACGGCGAGCAGCACAAGGAGGACCGCAAGCCCGGCCAGGCCTTTGGCGACCGTTTCGGTGAGGTACTCGTTGTGCAAATGGCGATAAGGGCTGATTTCAAAGCCTTCGCGCGCCGCCCGCGCGATGACCTCCGGCACGGCGTTCAACGGCCCGTAGCCGGCAAGCGGCCGATCGGCGATCGCCTCGAGTCCGTAGACCATCATCAGCGCCCGCTGGTCGAGTGATGCCGCCCGATTGCCGAGTTCGAAGTTCCGAAACATCGTGATCGTTTCGTCGATCCGCTCCCGGATGCTCGGCCCGCTTACGACCGCTGCGCCAACCAGCAACACCGTGATCGAGGCAATAGCCACGGCCATCAGCCGTCCACCATAGCGAGACCGCAGATAGACCAGCATCACGAACAGCAAGAACGGCAACGCAAGCCAGGCGCCGCGCGATTCCGACAGGAAGGCCGCCACCAGTCCGCTGGCGAATGCGGCTCCGGCGAAGATGCGATTACGCCACCCGTCGTCCCAAGCCCCGATCAGGGAGATGCACGCAAACCAGACCGCCGTCGTTCCGAAGGGCAGCGGATTGATCATTCCGCCCATCGCCCGATCGATGCCGTCCGAGACCTGGATGATTGCGACGACTCCGCCGACGATTGTGCCGGCGCGGACGCCGGTGACATAGCTTCGGACGGCGTCGAATCTCGCCGATGCCAATCCCGCGAGGAGCACCGGCCAAAAAAGGAAATGGAGTGCGCCGACAAGCGGGCCCCAACTGCCGGACGGATTCTCGTAAACAAGCAGCGACAGGGCGTCGAGGCCGAAATAGACGGCGCAGACAACCGCGGCAAATCGGGCGGCCTGCGGCAGCCGAACGGGTGCCCGCCGCCGCGCCATCTCGATCAGAATGATGATCGCCAGCGCAAAGAAGACGGCCGTCGACACGCTGCCGAATGGCAGCGGCAGGAATCCCAGCGCGAACATCGCCGCCGCGGCGGCGGTGAAGCGACGCCCGGCGACAATCTCGAGAGTACGGGAAAAGATCGACAACGGTTGCTGAACCGTCCTTGGTTTCGACGCATCGGCAGGTCAACGACCTGGCCCGCAACCGGCGCCGAGCTGTGACTTTGCCCCTCTCGGGACAAGCCACCGGGGCCTGTATATCTGGCCGAGTCCGTCGGCTCCAGCGCGTTCGCAGCTTTTCCTCGATGTGCCGGATCGTGTCCGGCGAGTGAGCCACCGCCCCGCCCCTTCTCCCAAGCGCCGCCGAAGATGTGGACGAGATCTCTCCGTGGGGCCATTTGCTCTCCTCCGACAACCGCTTGCGCCGTCTCCCCGATCACCCTAGTTTGGAGCCATCTCTTTGGGGTGCCTCGGCGAAGACCGGGGCTGAGAGGCGTTCCCCGCCAACCCACGGAACCTGATCCGGATCATGCCGGCGGAGGGATAGAGATGCCCGCTTCTGCATTTTGCCCGCCTTTCGCCGGCCGGATTCCGTCCGTTCGAATCGAAAGGAAACGGCAATGAGACTAACGACCTACGGGGCCGTCGCCGCCGCGACGTTGGTTGTCGGCAGCGCGATCGCAATCGCCCAGGATCGCCCCACTCTGACCGTCTACACCTACAGCTCGTTCTCCGGCGAGTTCGGTCCGGGCGCGGCGATCAAGCAGAACTTCGAGGCCGAGTGCGGCTGTACGCTTCGCTGGGTCGAGACCGAAGACGCCGGCACCCTGCTGGCGCGGCTCCGGCTCGAGGGTGAAACCACCGAGGCCGATATCGTCCTCGGTCTCGACACCAACCTGATCGCCGCGGCGCACGAGACGGGACTGTTCGCCGAGCACGGCATCGAAATCCGCGGGCTTGACCTTCCGATCGCCTGGGACGACGCGACCTTCATCCCGTTCGACTGGGGCTGGTTCGCTTTCGTCTATGACTCCGAGGCGCTGACCGACCCCCCCACCAGTTTCGCCGAACTGATCGCCGACACCGACGGGCCGTCGATCGTTATTCAGGATCCGCGCACGTCGAGCCCCGGCCTCGGACTGTTGCTCTGGGTCAAGCGCGTGTTCGGCGAGGAAGCCGACGACGCCTGGACGGCGCTGGCGCCCCGTATCGTCACCGTCACCCGCGGCTGGTCGGAGGCATACGGGCTCTTTCTCGAAGGCGAGGCCGATATGGTGCTGTCCTACACCACGTCGCCCGCCTACCACATCGCGGTCGAAGACGAGGGACGGTATCGCGCCGCAATCTTCGATGAGGGACATATGATGCAGGTCGAGGTGGCCGGCATGCTTGCCGGCACCGATCAGCCGGCGCTCGCAAGCCGGTTTCTCGCCTTCATGTTGAGCGACGGATTCCAGTCGGCGATCCCGACGGGGAACTGGATGTACCCGGCCGTGACGCCCCCAGACGGTCTGCCGCCGGCCTTCGCCGAGCTCGGTGAACCGCGGATCTCGTTCCTGACGCCGCCGGACGAAGTCCTGGCGAATCGATCGGCTTGGATCGAGGAGTGGCGCATGGCGATGACGCGATGAGCGCAAGGCTGTCATTCCACCCGGTAGGGGATAACTGCAGCGAGAACCATGTCGATCCTATTCCCCCTCTCCCCGGTGGGGAGAGGGCTTCGAGCCTTGGCGAGCCGGAGGCGAGCTTAGGTGAGAAGGGTGAGAGGGCGACAGCCGATGCAATGTCCACCAGCCCCCTCACCCGGCTCGACCCGGCGGCGCCGGCGCGAGCCGACCACACCCCAGGGGGGCGAGGTGAAAACTCGGGGCTCGAAGTAAGGTTGCCTTCTTCACGACGCTGTACCGCGGTCCGTCGATGAACCGTCTGCCGGGTGCGGTGGCGCTCGCCTTCATTGCCACGCTCGTCGGCGCCTCGCTCATCGGTTTGGCCGTCGCCGGCGGCTCGAGCGGCTCCTTCGGCTCGTGGTCCTATGTCGGCGGCCTCGTCCGCATCAGCCTGATCCAGGCCGGGCTGTCGATGGCTCTGTCGCTGCTGGCAGGCGCGATGCTCGCGCTCGCGCTTGCCCGGCGGGTGCGCTTCCCCGGCCGTCCGATTCTGATCGCCGCGCTCAATGTCGCGACCGTCTTGCCGGCGATCGTCACGGTTTTTGCGGTCACAGCGGTGTTCGGCCGCGCCGGCTGGTTCGGCGATGTCGGCCGCTTGTTCGGCGTCGATACCGGCAGCTGGGTCTTCGGCCTGGACGGCGTTCTCATCGCCCATGTCCTGCTCAATGCGCCGCTCGCAGCACGCGTCTATCTCGCCGCGTTGGCTGCGATCAGTACCGAGCAATGGCGCCTTGCCTCCCAGCTCGGCATGCCGCCATGGTCGGTGTTCCGCTACGTCGACCTGCCGGTCCTTGTTCGCGAAAACGCCGGTATCGGCGCCCTCATCTTCCTCGCCTGTTTCACCAGCTTCGCCATCGTTCTCGCCCTCGGAGGCGGCCCGGCCGTCTCGACGCTCGAAGTTGCGATCTTCGAGGCTGTTCGATTCGAGGCCGACTTCCGTCAGGCGGCGCTCCTGGCGGTGCTGCAGATCGCGGTCTGCCTCGCCCTCTTGGCGCCGCTCACCTTCCTGCTCAGCCGTCGCGCGCCGGAGGCAATGCCGACCGGCCTCTCCGCCGGCCGGCCGGATACCGCCTCGCCGGCGACGACGATCCTCGATCGCATCACTCTCACCGTCGGCGGCG
>CAYOBK010000203.1:0-5536 GCA_964402275.1 uncultured Bauldia sp. | reverse complement strand
CCGCCCGCTGAAGAAGGACCGCCACCGGCCGCGGGCGGACCAGGCGAGGGCGAGGCTGCCCCCCCGGCCGAAGCCGGCCCTCCCGCTGAGGCTGATGGTCAACAGCCGCCCGCTAACCAGCTCTGCTTCTTCGAGGACTTCAACTTCCAGGGTGCTTCCTTCTGCGTTGGCATGGGGCAGTCGAATCCGGCGCTCGGAGCCGACTGGAACGACCGAATTTCGTCGATCCGAGTCGGTGAGGGTGCCGCAATCGAAGTCTGCCTGGACAACAATTTTGGCGGTGAGTGCACCACCTACGGTCAGAATGTCCCCCGGCTGCCGGGTAATCAAAACGACGCAATATCGTCCTTCAGGGCGCCCGGCTAGCTACATCCCCCGAACCTGAGGCCCCAAGGTCCGCCACTGGCCGGGCCCTGCGGGTTAGGAGTCCCGATCAAATGGAAATCAGCAATAGATTAGGCAATAGAAGATACGCTCGGTTCCTGGCCAGTTGGCTTACGGCTACAATTTTGTTGAGCCTCGTCTTGGCGCTGTCGATGCCGTCGCAGGCGCAAGCACAGCCGGCCAGCTACGCCACCGTAATTACCTCACTCAATATGCGGCAGGGACCCAGCACCCAATACGGGGTCATTTTGGTTCTTCCGGCCGGAGCCCAGGTTGCCGTCTATCAATGCACGTCCGTGCAGTCCTGGTGCCAAGTCGGCTACAGCAACCGCACCGGCTGGGTCTCTGCGCGATTTCTGAACTTCGGCACAGCCGCTTCCGGCGATCCCGAGCCGCCGGCGCCGGCTCCGCCGCAAGGACAGGTCTATGCGCAAACGACCGGCACCCTCAACATGCGCCAGGGTCCCTCGACGCAGTATGGCGTGATCCTCGCCATCCCGGCCGGCGCGACCGTCGCCGTTTATCGCTGCACACAAGGCTACGCATGGTGCGAGGTTGCCTACAGCAGCAGGACCGGCTGGGTGTCGGCGCGCTACCTCCGTTACAGCCAGCAGCCATTGCCGAATGTCGGGGCCCAGCTGGGTCTGGCACTGTTCGAGTTCATTCTCGGTCAGATCGGCGGCCAACCACCCGCTCCGCAACCGCCTCAACCTGGTCGAGCGTGCTTCTACACAGACTACAACTACCAAGGCGCCAGCTTTTGTCTGGCCGTCGGAAACACGATCAACGGCCTCGACCAGAACTGGAACGACCGGATCTCGTCGATACGAGTCAGCCCCGGTGTAAGCGTTCAAGTTTGCGAGCATTTCGGCTTCGAAGGTTGGTGCGAGCGGCATGACGACAACGTTGCTGCGCTGCAGGGCAACCGCAACGACGCGATCTCGAGCATTCGCGTTCGCTAGACCGGTAGTGCCGAGTGAAAAGAAAAAGAAGATGGGTGGGCCGCCGCCAGCCGCCAGCGGTCCACCTCCTACCCTTTAATGGACGTCATCAGCCCTGCAGCGAATGGTCAGCCGCCTGATTCCGGAAACGGCACGCTACTCGTCTGGTCCGTCAACCGCGAGACATCAAGGGTCATGGGTGACGCTCAATCCCGCGACGCTCCACTGCCGGGAAAACGTTTGCAGCGGGTCGGCGGCCACGTCGCGGTTGGCCTATCATGCTCGTCGTAGTACCTTTCACCGAGTGCAGTTGACGGAGGTCGCCTGTTCCTCATTGACGAGATGCCCGGAGTAAGATTCTGCCCGCCGGGGCTTCAGTTACCAGGAACGGTATTCCTGGTTGTGAGTAAAATGGCCATGCTGGGGAGACAGATTCTTGCCGCTTTAGTGGCGGTACTCTGCCTTGAAGCCGTGCCGGCCGCGGCTCAAGACTACTGCGAGTCCTTGAGAAATCAGCTGGCGCAGCTGCCCACCCAGCCAGGTGAGGAGCAATACATATCGCTCCTCAATCAGCTAAACCAGGATCGCGCGGACTACAATCGCGTCTTTGCCCAGGCGCGCGAGCTCAACTGCTTCGCGTTGTTCCAACGCTTCGCGTCGCCTCAATGCCCAGTCGTCAGGCGCGTTCTGTCTGATCTTCAATCGAGCATCGCCGGTCTAGAGCGCGCCACGCGTTCGGCTAATCCGACGCTCGTCGCCCGCGCCAATCTGGTCAGCCTGCTGCAGCAGCGCGGCTGTCCGGTCTCCTCTACCTACCGCACCGTCTGCGTCCGGCCGTCGGACGGCTATTTCTATCCACTGGCCTACACGGCGATGCCCGACACCTTTGGCCAGCACGAGTTGGTTTGCCAGGCGCAATGTGAGGGCGCGAGGCTGTTCGTGCATCGCAATCCGGGCGAGGACATCGAGGACGCTGTCGACCTTCAGGGGCAACGCTATATAGACCTACCCAATGCCTTTGCCTTCCGCGAAAAATTTGATCCTGACAGCGTCTGCCGGCCTTCACCCAACCTCATGGCATGGCTCGAGAATGAGCTCGCTGCCTACGCCGTCGAAACGGAGGCGGTGGCGCCCAGCCTGCCAGCGCTTGTCGTGATGTCGCTGCCGAAACCACGGCCGGACCCGAGCGAAGATCCGGAGACCATCGCCAACCGCGTCGGTGGCTACACTCACACCGGAGACCAAATCGCGGTTGCCGAGGGCTGGAACGGACTGGCGAATGACGAAGGCGTCCGGCTCATCGGCCCGGCGTTCTACTACGCCGAATAGTCTGTGAGCTGGAGGCCTCGATTGGCCGGGCTATGTGGTCGACCCGATAGATCGCCGGTCGTTCCATTGAACCTCAGCCGCCAGCTGTCTCAAAAACTCTGACGACGGACAGGCGCCAGCCAAGTCCTGCCCACTCAGAGAGTGGCGGCGTTGAAGGTGTCGCAGTCGCCCGGATCGCCGAACTGAAATCCGCGATTGAACCACCGGCTGCGCTGTTCCGATGTTCCGTGATTGAAGCTTTCAGGGACAACATATCCCTGTTCGCGCCGCTGGATCGCATCATCGCCGATCTGCGCTGCAGCATTGAGCGCCTCCGCGAAATCTCCGGCCTCAAGGATTCCCGCCTGGCTCACATAGTAGCCCCAGACACCGGCGTAGCAGTCGGCCTGCAGCTCGATGCGAATCGACTCCGCATTCGTCTGCGGGCCGTCGAGATCACCGAGGAGGTTCTGCACATGGTGACCGACCTCGTGGGCGATAACATAGGCCTGCGCGAAGTCGCCGGGCGCGCCGAATCTACGGCTGAGCTCGTCATAGAAAGCAAGGTCGATATAGATGCGTCGATCGCTGGGGCAATAGAACGGCCCCGATGCCGCGGAGGCATAGCCGCAAGCAGACGGCGTGGACCCTGTGAAGAGCACCAGCGCCGGCTCCGTGTAGCTTAAGCCTTCAGCCGAGAAGATCTCGGCCCAGATGGTTTCTGTCTCGGCCAATACCGTGGCGACAAACCGCGCCGGTTCGTCATCGACCGGCGCGCCTGTTTCCTCGATCGCCGCGCCTCCGTCGCGAAACAGCGAGCCAAGGTCGTCGCCCGCGAAGATGACGACCGCGACGATGATCAGCCCGACGACGACGAGCCCCCCGAGCCCGGCACCTCCGCCGCCGCCAATCCGCGGCATGCGAAAGCCGCCGGCGCGCAATCTGCCGATGGTTCCGCCGAGACTGCCGCGCGAGCCGCGCCGGTCAATAACGTTGGTGCTCATTCGACGTCCACGCCATCTCATGAGGTTTGCCCCTTTGCTTTGAACCTGCGAGCCGAAGCCCACTCCGCCGCCTCTAGGATATTCGGAAAGCACTCGGCGAGAAGGACGGTTGGGCTCGCTGGTTTGGCTAGATAGACGCCGCATGGAAAGGCGCGACCCCCTCCAGACCATCCTTATCGGAGATCGAGACTCTGCTTGAAAGGGCGGCGACAACACGAGATCGCACGGCCGGCGAGCGGCGGAGGGAGACTTCGGCGGAGGGCGATCATCGTGTATAGAGCTCGCACAGAGTCGACACCCGTTTAGGAAAGACCGGCCATGCTCACGATCCTGATCATAGTGCTTGTTGTAGTTCTCCTGGGTGGAGGGTTTTGGGGCTACCGATCCGGCTCATGGGCTGCGCCCGGTGGGCTCATTGGCATTGTCCTTATCATCATTGTTATTCTTGCGCTTACAGGGAACCTCGACCTCAACTAGAGCCCCGAGGCCGTTCGGCGTACTGCCGGTGACCTTGCCCCCAGTCGGCTGCGGTTGCCGCTGGCTTGATCGCGCACTTTGATGATCAATGAAGGGGGACGCGTTCGCCAGCTGGCTATGCTCTACCTGCGTTTCCCTCGGTGCCTTGGCAGGCTGCGATCGCGGCGATTTTCGGCGGCGTCGGGGCCGAGACCAAGACCTGTTCCCGCGCTCGTCTTGCCAGTTGAACCGCCGAGATCGAAGCCAGGTCGATCGACAGCGACGGGTTCGGGCGAACTGTCTGCGGCTTTGTATCCGGGTTTGCCCTGATCGTGCTTGCTCTTGGGAGTGTTCTTCGCGGCTGGCGTCTTAGGTTGTTTCTCTACCATGATCTTTTTCCTCCTTGGTTCGTTGATTTGCGTATTTGGCGGCAGTCGATCTGCTACAGATCGCCGGTCCGTATGGTGTCAGCGCCCTTCACTCGATTGAGCCTGCCGAGGGTCGTCTCTAGAGCGCGCTGCAACTTCTTGGCAGCGCCCGAATATGCACCCTCAAGCGTGGCGGCCTGTTCGCTGGCCACTTCCGGCTGACGACCCTCTAGGCGCGCCTCGATGAGGCAACGCTTGTCGGAACCGCCGGACTTGTCCCCGTCCTGATCGCTGATGTGCACTTCAATGCGGGTGATGTGTTGACTGTAGCGACCCAGGCGGGTGTGGATCTCGGCCGAAACCCGGGCGGACAGGTCTTCGCCACCCTCCACGTTTTCGTCGGTGTTGACCTGAATTTGCATGATTAATTCTCTTTCTCGAACCGCCGCCCGCGCGGAGATGCCGAAAAGGGGGAGGTCGATTGCTTGTGTCCGACCGCGGGGCCAATGCGGAAGGACACCGAACCGGCTCGCGGTCGCTTGAACCATAGCACTGCTCGGCCTGAGACACACTGACCGTGATTGCTGCAACGCCTGAACCTAGTGATGGTTCCTGAATTGATGCCCGCGGCTCGGCTGCGGGACTCACAAATCCATCGTTCAATCAGCTGGTGAGCGGAGGGCCGGCATCTGCGGTGTACTAACCCGCTCGGGCCGTTGCGTTTGAGTTGGCCGATCAGCGACATCTTTGGAGGCTCCCGAGGAGCGCGGTCAGGCGGCTGCGGCAGCCGGTGCCTTGGCAGCGGCGGCGGCCACCACGGTTATGATGACGTTCCCCTTCTTGCGGCCGGAGTCGAGATAGTGGTGAGCGTCGACGATCTGCGCCATGGGATAACGGCGGTCGATGACCGGTTTGAATTCGCCTGCCTTCGCCCGCTCGGCGAGGAAGAAGAGATCCTCGAGCTTCGATGGTGCCGGACCACCGATGATCTTCGCATGGCGAAGATTGCCGACAGTGAGCAATTCAGTACAGATGCGGCTTCAGCGCCGTGGAAATAATGAGGCTTGCTTGGACG
>CAYOBK010000202.1:0-3303 GCA_964402275.1 uncultured Bauldia sp. | reverse complement strand
AACCGCTATCTCGTTGGCGGCGTTAAGAATATTGGTGGCCCACGCGCCGGCTTCAAGGGCGCGCCTTGCCAGCGCCAGACTTGGAAAACGAGACCTGTCAGGCTCCTCGAAGGTGAGCAATCCAAGCTCCGCGAGGTCGAGCCGCCCCACGGCGTCGGGCGCCCGATCGGGCCACCAGAGGCAGTATCCGAGCGGCACCCGCATGTCCGGGACGGCAAGATGAGCAATCACGGACCCATCGCGATAGGTGACGAGGCCGTGAACGATCGATTGCGGATGAATCAGAATATCGATCTGCTTCGGCGCCAACCCGAACAGGTAGTGCGCCTCGATGACTTCGAGGCCCTTGTTCATGAGCGTCGAAGAATCGACGCTGACCTTCCGACCCATCGACCATTTGGGATGCGCGGCGGCTTGATCGGGCGTCGCCTTGGCAAGTGCGGCCACGGGCCAGTCGCGGAACGGCCCACCGGACGCGGTCAGGGTCATCCGATCGACCTCGGACATGTCGCGTGACGCGAGCGCCTGGAAGATCGCGTTGTGCTCGGAATCGACCGGCAGCAGTTGCACGCCGTGCCTGCGCACCGCCGAGATGAACAAATCGCCGGCGCACACCAGACATTCCTTGTTGGCGAGCGCAATGTCGGACCCACCCTCGATGGCCGCCAGCGTCGGCGCAAGACCGGCGGCGCCGACAATCGCGGCGACGGTGAGATCGGCCGGCCGCCCGGCTGCCTCGATCAACGCTTCGGCGCCGGCGCCAACGACGATGTCGGTACCGGCAAGCGCCGCCTTCAGCGTCGCGTAGGCCTTCGGCTCGGCGATCACAGCAACCCTGGCGCCGAGCTCGCGCGCCACGGCGGCGAGCGCATCGGCGTCCCTGTGCGCCGTCACGACTTCAACCGAGAAACGGTCGCGGTGTCGCTTCAGAATGTCGACCGTGTTGGCCCCGATCGACCCGGTGGCTCCCAGCACGCTGATTCTCCGGCGGCCATCCGGACGTTCCGCCAGGCCCTTCACGGTCACCACAGCAGGAGTCCCGATCCGAGGGTCGGCCATCCGGCATTGATCCATCCGACGAGTGCGGCGGCGCCCACCGCAAAGGCAAGCGCGTCAACCCGATCCATCATTCCGCCATGTCCCGGAATGAGGTGGCTCGAATCCTTGACGCCGAAGCGGCGCTTGACCGCGGATTCGAATAGGTCACCGAGCTGCGAGACGATCGAAAGGCCGAGCGCGATGCCCGCGAGCGTGACCGTCGCCGGTACGCCGGCGGCGACTGCCGTCACGGTTCCGGCCGCCGTTCCGCCCAGCGCTCCGCCGACCGCCCCGGACCACGTTTTTCCCGGTGACACCGCCGGCCAGAGTTTCGCGCCACCGATCGTGCGGCCAACGAGATACGCGGCGGTGTCGGTGGCCCAGACAATCGCCAGAACGAACAGCAGCGCCTTCAATCCGAAGGAAGGCTCGCCGCGAAGCGCGACCAGCGCGGTGCCGAGAACGGCCGCGTAGATCAGGCCGGACGCAGCCCATCCGCTCCGAAGCCAGATTCCGACGGCCAGCGCAGCGATGCCGGTTGCAGCGAGCGCCGGCAAAATCAGGCCGGCGCCGGTCAGGACCACTGCGATCGCCGCGGCGGCGGCAAGGGCAACCATCACATCGCGGCGGGGGCCGATCGTGATCGCCGCCCATTCCCGTCCAACCAGCGCCGCCAGCACCGCGACCGCAATTGTCATCGGCCAGCCGCCAACCGCGACGAAGCCAAGGGCGAGCATCGCAAGGGCCACGCCCCAGGCCAAGCGCGTGCGAAGCTCGGTCCGCGCTGCGGAACCTCGATTTTCTGACGTTGAGGATATGGTCAAGCGCCTGCGCTCGCCGCGAGCCCCCCATAGCGTCGCTTGCGCTGACGGAAATCCTCGAGCGCCTCAGCGAACGCGCGACGGTCGAATTCGGGCCAATAGATAGGCAGGAACACGAGCTCGGCATAGGCGGACTGCCACAGCAGGAAATTGCTGAGCCGCAATTCGCCGCTGGTTCTGATGATGAGATCGGGATCCGGGATTCCCGCGGTGTCGAGATGCAGCGCAATCAACTCCGGCGTGACATCGTCGGGATCGATGCCGGGCTGTTCGACGAGAATCCGGCGGACCGCCCGCGCGATCTCGTCGCGGCCGCCGTAGTTGAACGCCACCTGAAAGCGGAGACCGTCATTGTCGGCGGTCAGACGTTCGGCCTCGTCAAGCAATGCGCAGATGTCGTCGGGGACGCCGCCGCGCGCGCCAATGACCGTGATCTTGGCGCCGCGCTCGTGAAGTTCCGCGAGGTCAGAGCGGATGAACAGGCGCAGCAGGGTGAACAACGCCTCCACCTCGGTCTCGGGGCGCGCCCAATTCTCCGACGAGAAGCTGAACAGCGTCAGGTAATCGACACCCAGTTCAGGCGCCGCGCGCACCGTGTCGCGGACTGCCTCCATCCCGCGACGGTGTCCCTCGACCCTTGGCAGCCCGCGCTCTGCTGCCCAGCGGCCATTGCCATCCATGATGATACCGACATGCAGCGGTCCGTCCTGGCCTTCCGACCGCGACGATCCGTTCGGCGTATTCTGCTCGTTCCACGATGCCATTCCCGGCATCCCCTAAACCTGAAGAATCTCCGCTTCCTTGGCCGCCAACAAGGAATCGATCTCGGCGATGTGCTGGTCCGTCAGTTTCTGCACCTTGTCCGAAAGGGCGTGCAGCTCGTCCTGGCTGAGGTCGCCCTCCTTCTCCTCGCGTTTGCCGGTTTCCATGCCGTCGCGACGTACGTGGCGGATCGCGACCTTGGCCTGCTCGGCATATTTGTGAGCCACCTTGACCAATTCGTGACGCCGTTCCTCGTTGAGTTCGGGGATCGGTATCCGCATCAGTTGACCTTCGATGATTGGGTTGAGGCCAAGATCCGACTCGCGGATCGCCTTCTCCACCGCCGAAACCGAGCCCCTGTCCCAGACCTGAACCGAGATCATTCGTGGCTCCGGCACGCTGATGGTCGCCACCTGGTTGATCGGCATCGAGGTACCGTAGACCTCGACACTTATCGGGTCCAGCAGACTGATCGACGCCCGGCCGGTCCGCAATCCCGCCAGTTCGGTCGCCAAAACCGACACCGCGCCATGCATGCGGCGCTTCAGATCATCAAGGTCCATCGTTGCCTCCCGGGCAGCCCGGCCCCACGGGCCCCGGCTACCGTTCCGCGACCACGGTCGCGCGGCCCGATCCCTTCAGGATATCAACAAAAGCGCCGGGCTCGTGAATTGAAAAGACG
>CAYOBK010000201.1:0-2876 GCA_964402275.1 uncultured Bauldia sp. | reverse complement strand
ACGACATGCGCCGCATCCTTGCCTACTCGATCGTCAATCAGGTGGGCTTCATGGTGACGGGCGTGGGCCTCGGCACGCAAATGGCACTCAACGGGGCCGCCGCACACGCCTTCACGCATATCATCTACAAGGCGCTGCTGCTGATGTCGGCGGGCGCGGTGCTGTATCAGACCGGCAAAAGCAAGTGCACCGAACTCGGCGGGCTGTTCCGGACAATGCCATTGACGGCGATCTGCGGTATCGTCGGCGCCCTGTCGATCTCCGCCTTTCCGCTGACGTCGGGCTTCGTCGCCAAGTCGATGATCTCGGAAGGCGCGGCCGGCGAGCACATGGAGATCGTCTGGTTCCTGCTCGCGGCCGCCTCGGCGGGCGTCTTCCTTCACGCCGGCATCAAGTTCCCATGGTTCGTCTTTTTCCAGAAGGATTCCGGATTGAGGCCGCCCGATCCGCCTATGAGCATGCGCGCCGCAATGGTTCTTCTGTCCGCCCTGTGCCTGATACTCGGCGTCGTTCCCTCGTTGCTCTACTCACTGCTGCCCTACGACACCGGCTTTGTTCCCTACACGGTGCCGCATGTCGTCTTTCAGCTTCAGCTTCTGTTGTTCTCGGGCCTCGCCTTCTTTCTCCTGCTTCGGCTTCTGCGGCGAACCGAGACTCTGACGCTCGACATCGACTGGCTGTGGCGGACGCTTCTTCCGGCAACCGGCCGCTGGCTGGGGTCGTCGGGCAATTGGCGTATCTGGGTGGTGCTGCGGGCCCGAATCGACCGGTTCGCGGCCGGTTTGGCGCGGCTGACCGCGCCGGGTGAAATTCTGGCGCGGAGCTGGCCGACGGGGATCATGGCCTTCTGGGCGACGCTGCTGCTGGCAGCCTATTTGGTGCTCTACTACCTTTAGGGCCCGCCTTGCTTGCGGACATTGGCCGCGGCGCTGATGACCCAGCCTCAATAATCGTCTTATCGTTGTCGAAATAGCACAGGACAGTGTTTTTTGCGCCGTTCGACGAACAGCATGTTTATAAATTCGGCGCTCTATTTCTCGTCCGCTTGTATTGAATACAGTGCAATCCTATACCTGAGACAACACGGCGAATTCGGGGCGGCTAACTTCTTGACCATGTCAAAGAGGTCGAAATGCCACGTCGTCACTTGCAGGCCTCGAAGATCCGGCGATTCCGGTTAGGGTTAGAAAAGCGGGGCGAGATTCCAATGGATGATAATGTCGGAACTGAACTGATTGATCTCACTGCAGATATTGTGTCCGCCTATGTCACCAACCACTCCGTGACCGCAGAGGAGTTGCCGGTTCTTATCGCCGATGTTCATCAGGCGCTTGCGCGAACGCATGCCGGGTTGAACGAACCCGAGCCGGAGCCCTTGAAGCCGGCGGTGAACCCCAAGCGGTCGGTGTTCCCGGACTACATCATTTGCCTGGAGGACGGGAAGAAGTTCAAATCGCTGAAGCGCCACCTCCGGACCCATTACGACTTGTCGCCGGAAGAATACCGCGAGCGTTGGGGCCTTGCGCCGGATTACCCGATGGTGGCGCCCAATTACGCCGCGGCGCGTTCGGCGCTGGCAAAGAAGATGGGCCTCGGGCAGAAGCGGAAACGCGGCAGCCGCGCACGATAGACGCGACGGCCGCCAGGCCGCCGGCGTCAGACGCCGAGCGCCTCCCGCGCGTCGGCCTTGATCCGCGTGACCATGGCGCGCAGTCCGTTGGACCGCTGGGACGACAGGTGCTCCGCGAGATCCAGTTCCGCGAGCCGCGCTTCGGCGTCGATCGCACCGATCTCGGCGGCCGTCCGGTCGTCAAACAGCGCGATCAGCACCGCGATCAGGCCGCGCACGATATGGGCGTCGCTGTCGCCGACGAAGCGGAGCCGGGCCGGCTCAGACGGGTCGGCGCGCGTCCACAGCCACACCTGGCTCGCGCATCCCCGAACCTTGTTCTCGTCATTGCGCCGACGCTCGGGCAGCGGCTCCAGCCGGCGGCCGAGTTCGATCAGATAGCGGTACCGGTCTTCCCAATCCTCAAGATAGGCGAAGTCGTCGCGAATCCGGTCGAATGTCAGGCGTTCCTCTGCGGCGGTCATGGGGCTCATATAGCGACCCGGCGCGGCGCTTGGAATCCTCGGCGGCGCCCGGGGCTGCCATCGGGACCAAAATCAGCGCCAAATCAGCGCCAGATCAGCGGTTGTCGGCCAGCATTTGGGCATCGCCTGCGCCTTGCCAGGGGATCCCCGCATCGTCGGCCGTCAGCGTGTTTTCGCCGACCGCATTCTGATCGAGATAGATCTGCAGTTGCTCGATGCCGTAGCGCGCCTTGTCGGCGACAACCTGGATCACGGTCTCGCCGGTTTCGCAGAGCTCCGGGTTGCGGACGCAGAATTGGGAGAGATCGGTGATCGTCGCTCGAATGGCGTCGAGCGCATCGACCAGCGTCACCTGCGGCGCCTCCGGACCGCCATCAGGATCCGACGGCAGCAACAGGATGACGACCGTCAGCCAAAAAACGGTGCGTAGCAGGAACCGCATCGGCAGGCGCTGACCTCGAAACTCGAACTACTTGGCGCCAGATTACCGCCGACTCATAAACAGGTCGTTCGGTTGTGGCGGGATTGAGAAACGGCCTCGCCAATCCCCTAAGCGCATGATTCCATGACCGGGACCGGAACGGCAACCCACTTTGGCAATGTTTGGTTAACCACGATGGATGGTTTCGGCGCCTCCCGGCTGCGGCGGCCCGGGCAACGCCGCCCGCAGCGCCGCAGCTTTAGCCTTCCCTTAAGCGGCAACTGACAGCGTCGCCCTCGCGGGGTCAGGGGTTGATGTGCGTACATGCGTCCTTTGTTGGAAACGATTCGGCAAACGCTCG
>CAYOBK010000200.1:0-2209 GCA_964402275.1 uncultured Bauldia sp. | reverse complement strand
GGTAGGGATGCGCCAGGCGCCATGACGGGAAGGTGTTGGTCGAGAAGCGCTGATGCACCAGCGCCAGAGCCGACTCGTAGCGCGGGTCCTTCAGGTCCTTGTAGTAAGCGCCAAGCTGGCGGGCGAGGAACATGCCCTTATAGACGATCGTCCGGCAGGACATCGAGACGAAGTAGAACTGGCTTTCGTGGCCGGCGAACCCTGCGACAATCCGCGAAGAGGTCAACTTGCGAGCGATATAGAGCCGCCGCTCGAAGGTCTCCTCGCCGGTGCAGTCCGCCGGGCGCTTGATGAAGACCTGACGGTGGACCGGCTCGGTCGCGGTGACGACGGGCGAGAGGCAGGAATTGTCGACTGGCACGTCGCGCCAGCCGAGAATCTCCATGCCCTCATCCGCGACGCTCCGCTCGAGGACCGCGGCCATCTCGCCGCGCATCTTCTCGTCCTGAGGGAAGAAGATCATCGCGACGGCGTATTCGCCGGGCGCGGGCAGAGCGAAGCCGAGCCGTCCGGCCTCCGCCGCAAACAGGTGGTGCGGGATCTGGGTCAGCATGCCGGCGCCGTCGCCGACACGCGGGTCGGCGCCGGCAGCGCCACGATGGGTGAGATTCTCGACGATCCGGAGGCCGTCGGCGATGATCTGATGAGATTTCTCGTCGCGGAGATTGGCGACGAAGCCGACGCCGCACGAGTCGAGCCCCCGCGCCGGGTCATAAAGACCGCGCGGTTCGGGGTTCGCCCAATGTCCGGCCGGCGCGCCCGCTCCGTGGCCGGGGCGCGCACCATTCACCGCCAATGGTGTCGAATTCCCGCTCATTCCAGTCGTCCGTTGATCCGGCGTCTTCGTCGGCAGCCAATGGGACAGCAATCCTGTCCTATCTCGGGCGGACATTGCCAGATTTCCATGTCCCCAGCAAGGAGCCAGCCGGCCTCCAGGCTCATGCTACCTTGCGGCGGGGTCTATGCAAACGGTGGTGCACACCGATTCCGCCTTCAAGGGACGAAAGAGGAATTTTGTCGGCGATGATCGGGCGGGCGCAGCGGAGGGCCGGAACCGGCCGCGCCGATAGCGCGGTTTCGCTTCGGAGATCACGATGACCCAGCGATCCAAGACATTCGTCCTCCTGCTGCGCGGCATCAATGTCGGCGGCAAGAACAAGATCGGCATGGCCGAGCTCAAGGAGCGGCTTGAGGAGGAGGGCTTCGACAACGTCGTCACGCATAGCCTTGCCGGCAACGTCATTTTGGATTCGACGCTCTCCGGGGCGGCGCTCGCCCCGACGATCGAGAAGCTGCTGCAGGCCAGGTTCAAGCTCGACCGCGAGCTTGTCATGGTCGTGGCGTTCGACCACACCGCGTTCAAGAAGGTCGTCGCGGGTGCGCCGAAGGAGTTCGGCGCAGACAATGACGCCTATCGGTATTATGTGCTCTTTCTGAAGGACATCACCGCCAGGGCGGCGATGAAGGACATCGAGGTGCGGCCGGACGTCGATATGGCTTGGCCCGGCCCGTCCGCGATCTATTTTCGCCTGCCGTCGCTCAAAAGTCCCAACCGTGGCAAAAGCTGGCTCAACAGGATCACGCAGAAGCCGATCTATCAGCTCGTGACGATGAGGAACTGGAGCACGACCAAGAAGATCCTGGAGATCCTCGAGAGAGGCCGGGGAGCTTGATGAACTTCGCTTCCGACAATTGGGCCGGCGCGGCGGCGCCGGTCGCCGAAGCGCTCGTTGCCGCCGCCCGCGAGCCGGCGGCGGCCTATAGCAGCGACAAGCTGACCGGCGAAGTAACGGAACGGTTCACCGAATTGTTCGAGCGCGAGGTCGCCGTGTTCCTGGTGCCGACCGGAACGGCGGCGAACGCGCTGTCGGTGTCGGCGATGGCGCGGCCGACCGGGCTCCTCTTTTGCCACCGCGACGCGCACATCAATACCGACGAAGGCGGCGCGGCGGAGTTCCTCGCCGGGCTGAAGCTGATCGGGCTCGACGGGGCGGGCGGCAAGATCGCGCCCGGCAATCTTGGCCTGGCGATCGCGCGCTTTCCCGCGGGCGACGTCCATCACGGGCGGCCGGTCGGGGTGTCGTTGACGCAGCTCACCGAATACGGGACGGCCTACAGCGTCGCGGATTTGACAGAGCTGTGCGCGACGGCAAGGCGCGCGGGAATCGCCGTCCACATGGATGGGGCGCGGTTCGCCAACGCCGTGGCG
>CAYOBK010000199.1:0-3714 GCA_964402275.1 uncultured Bauldia sp. | reverse complement strand
GTGGCGCATCCGAAACATGCGGTCGATCGTGGTCTCGCGGCGGTTGTAGAGCTTCTGCGCGATCGTGAGGAGGTCGTCGTCATCCGGGTGAATAAGCTGATTGACTTGGCCGAACCCGATGAGCTCGTCTTCCGGCGACATGCCGAGGATCTCGAACATGGAGCGGGACCAGAACATTCGCCCGGCGGCAAGATCCCAATCCCACAATCCGCAGCGGCCGCGCATGAGCGCGGTGTCCAGCCTGTGGTGCGTCTCGGCATAGATCCGGTCGGCCTCGGAGGCCCGCGTCGATTGCGCCAGGTACCCGTAGAGTATGATGAACAGGATAACGCTTGTCCCGAGGAAGATCGTCACGTTCAGGACGACCTGGCTCCGCCACTCGCGCTCCATCGCCGTCTTTGTTTCGGTCAGGTAGAGGACAGCCGAACCTTCGCCCAACGTCCGCGCGGCTCCCCACGCGGCGTCGCCGGCGATCGACACGTCGACGACGCCGGCGCCCGCACCGAACGCCGTCAACGCCTGGGATCCGGCGATGACCTCGCCGACGTAGCGGCCGAGCGCCTCGGGCAAGACCGGGCTGGCGGCGGCGATCACGCCATTCGCATCGGTCAGCAAGATCCGGCGCCCGCCGCGAATCGTGTTTTGCGGCAACGCCGTCTCGAGCTGCGATTGGATCGCCGCCGGCGTTTGGCCCTGGTCTGCCGCAGCGCCTTGGAACGCCGTGGCCACGATCGTGGCGAGCATTCCGATCTGCTCGCGCGCGAATGCCTCCTTGTCGGCGCGGAGATCGACAAGCTGCACATAACGCGCCGCCGCGACGATCCCGAGGAACACGATGATGAGAATCGGTATAAGCCGCTTGAGAACCGGCTCGGCGGCGAGCAGGCGCTGATAGGCCGGCCGTGCGATCAATCGAGCGTGGCCCGAGATCGCTTTGCGGCTTCCGGTCAGCCGCGCCAGGAGCGGCGCGAGCCGACGGCTCGACGCGGCGGCCGAATCTGCCGGCGCCATCCTGCCCCCTCGGTTTCGCAGTCCATCCGAAGGGAGCCGCCCTTCGAATCAGTTTATTTGAATCGACGCGAATCGCCTTGTCCAGACGCAAACCGTCGGGCGGCGAATAACTCTTTCCCGGCGGAGACTTAACTTCAGGCGAGGACGCGGGTGATGATGTCGGTCACATCGGTCGAAAGCGGCGTCGATTCGGCGATTCGCCGCAAGGATTTTTCGGCCGCCGCCCGTCGTCCGGATTCGAGCGATCGCCACGAGCGGAAACTGACCAGGAGCCGTGCGGCGACTTGCGGGTTCTTGCGGTCGAGCTGAAGGACGATATCGGCGACGAGATCGTAGCCCGCTCCGTCCCGCCGGTTGAACTGGGTCTGGTTTGCTGCCGCAAAGCTGCCGATGAGGGCCCGCATGCGGTTGGGATTGTCGATCGAGAAAGCGGGGTCGGCCATCAGCTCTTTCACCCGCGCAACGGTTCCCTCCATCGGCGCGGTCGCCTCGAGTGCCAGCCATTTGTCGAGCGCCAGCGGGTCACCGGCATAGCGCTCGCGGAAGGCCGCCAGCGCGGCCTGCCTCTCCGGCGACGCGGCGTGGTTGAGGGCACCGAGGGCCGCGACCCGGTCCGTCATGTTAGCCGCCGTTTCGAATTGCCGAAGCGCAGTTGCAGCCAACGATCCGTCGCCGGCGATCAGCAGCGTGAGCACGGTGTTGCGCAGCGCGCGGCGGCCCTGGCCTTCGGCATCCGGGCGGTACGGACCCTTGTCGGCGAGTTCGCCGTAGAGCCGTTGGAAGGCGTCGCGGTGGCGTCTGCCGAGTTCGGCGCGAAGGCCGTCCCGCGCCCCGGCAACCGCGTCGGGATCGACATCGCGACCGATCTCCCGCGCAACTTCCGTCTCGGTCGGCAAGGACAGGATCTGTGCCCGGAGCGCCGGGTCGAGCAGGTCGTTTCTGGCGACCGATCCCAACGCGGCAACCAGCTCGGAAGTGTCGGGCGGCGTCTTGCCGTCTCGGACCGCGACGGTTGCCGAGGTCAGCGCCCGCATTGCCAGCGTCTGGGCGGCCTGCCACCGGTTGAACGGGTCGCTGTCGGCGCGGAGAAGGAAGACCAGCTCCGCCGTGGACAAGTCGATCGAGAGGCGTACCGGAGCCGAGAAACCGCGAAGCAGAGACGGCACCGGCCGCTCCGAGACGCCGTCGAAGACCACCTTGGCGTTCGCACCGGTGAGATGGATCACGTCGTCGGTGACCTTGGCGCCGGTCACCGCGTCGAAGGAGAGATCGCCGCCATTGGCGCCGACAAGGCCAAATAGGATCGGGATATAGAGCGGCTTCTTGGTCGGCTGGCCGGGGGTCGCCAGCGTAGACTGGTTCAGCGTCAGTGTGTAGCGCCGCGACCCTGGGTCGTAGGAACCCTTGGCGATGACCTCCGGCGTCCCCGACTGCGAATACCAGAGCTTGAACTGCGTCAGGTCGACGTCGTTGGAATCGGCGAACGCGGCCAGGAAGTCCTCGACGGTCGCAGCCGTGCCGTCATGGCGTTCGAAATAAAGGTCCATGCCTTTGCGGAAACCCTTGGGGCCGAGGAGAGCGTGCACCATGCGCACCAGCTCCGCACCCTTCTCGTAGACGGTTGCCGTGTAGAAGTTGTTGATCTCATGGTAGAGTTCCGGGCGCACGGGATGTGCCAACGGGCCGCCATCCTCCGGGAACTGGCGTGCCTTCAGCGTACGGACGTCGTCGATCCGCTTGACCGCCCGCGACTGCATGTCCGACGAGAATTCCTGATCGCGGAAGACCGTCAGCCCCTCCTTGAGACAGAGTTGGAACCAATCGCGGCAGGTGACACGGTTGCCCGTCCAATTGTGGAAGTACTCGTGCGCGATGACGCCTTCGATGTGGGCGTAATCGAAATCGGTCGCGGTCTCGGCATCGGCAAGCACGAAGCGATCGTTGAAGACGTTGAGGCCCTTGTTCTCCATCGCCCCCATGTTGAAATCGGACACAGCGACGACGTTGAAGACATCGAGATCATATTCGCGGCCATAGACCTCCTCGTCCCATCGCATCGCGCGCCTTAGCGAGTCCATGGCGTGATGGCAGCGCTCTTCCTTGCCGTGCTCGCAATAGATGGCGAGGGCCACGTCGCGGCCCGATGCGGTGGTGAACCTGTCCCGCACCGCCGCGAGGTCGCCGGCCACCAGCGCGAACAGGTAGGAGGGCTTCGGGAACGGATCGCGCCAGATTGCGAAGTGACGGTCGGTTCCCGGCACCTCGCCGCTGTCGACGAGGTTGCCGTTCGAGAGCAGAACGGGTGCCTCATTCCGCGCCGCCTCGATCCGCGTGGTGTAGACGCTGAGAACGTCGGGGCGGTCGAGGAAGTAGGTGATCCGCCGGAAACCTTCCGCCTCGCATTGCGTGCAGTAGGTCTTGTTCGAGCGGAAGAGGCCCATGAGTTCCGTGTTCGCCGAAGGATCGATCTCCGTTTCGATCGTCAGCACGAACGTGCCGTCGGGAGGGGCGGGGAGCTGCAGCCGGTCGGGCGTCGCCGTGTAGCGGTCGGGAGAGAGCAGTTGGCCGTCGAGCGCCAGACTGACGAGCCTCAATCCGTCGCCGTCCAGCGTCAGCGGAGATGCGGAGGGTGTCCTGCGGTGCAAGGTGAGGGCGGCGGTCACCCGTGACGCGGTCGGATCAAGTCGGAAATCGAGTTCGACC
>CAYOBK010000198.1:0-3813 GCA_964402275.1 uncultured Bauldia sp. | reverse complement strand
CGCTTTCGAGGGCAACCGACGGGCGCGCCTCGCCGAGGACGGGATCGACGAGTTGCACCGTCACGTCGATACGCTGATCATCATCCCGAACCAGAACCTGTTCCGTGTTGCCAACGAGAAGACGACGTTCTCCGATGCCTTCAAGATGGCCGACCAGGTGCTCTACTCCGGCGTGGCCTGCATCACCGACCTCATGGTCAAAGAGGGCCTCATCAACCTCGACTTCGCCGATGTCCGCTCCGTCATGCGCGAGATGGGCAAGGCGATGATGGGCACGGGCGAAGCGTCGGGCGAGGGCCGCGCCCAACAGGCGGCGGAGGCGGCGATCGCCAATCCTCTCCTCGACGAGACGTCGATGATGGGCGCCAAGGGCCTGCTGATCTCGATCACCGGCGGCCGCGACCTCACGCTGTTCGAGGTCGATGAAGCGGCGACGCGGATCCGCGAGGAGGTCGATCCCGACGCCAACGTGATTCTCGGCGCCACCTTCGACGAGGCGCTGGAAGGCGTGATCCGGGTCTCCGTCGTCGCGACCGGCATCGAGCGGGAGGCAGGCGAATCGAAGCAGCCGAACCAGTTGCGCGGCAACGCGATCGGCCAGCGCGCCCGCAGCGTCGCCGCCCAGCCGCTCAGCCGCCCGGACATCAACCGTCCTGCGGCGCGCGACGGAATGGCCCTGGCGCGGCCGCAAATGGTCGCCGCCGTCCAAAACGCCGAGGCCGCCGCCGCATCTATGCGGCCGGCCGCCGCGCCGCCGCATATCCCGCAGACGCGTTCGGCGTCCGATCCGGCGGTGATGATCTCGCCGCTGAACATGGCCAAGTCCAATTTCGGCGGGCCCGACATCGACCCGGATCAGCGGCGCCTGCCGGATGCGCCGCCGCCGGGCTCCGAGCCGTTCATCCCGCCGCCGCCCGAATCGCCGAACACGCGCATCCCGCGGGTCGAGGAGTTCCCCGAAATGGTCCAGCGGCAGTTGTCCACACGCAATCCGCACGACGAGGAACGCGGGCCGCGGAGTCTCCTGAAACGACTCGCCAATGTCGGCCTCGGGCGCCGAGACGAGCCGCGCAACGCGCGTCAGGAGCCCCCGCCGATGCCGCGTCAGCTTTCCGACCCCGCGACTTCACACGGGCCGCAGCGTTCGCAACCTCGCCCGCAATCGCAGGGCAATATCGGCCACCGCCCGGTCGCCAGTCAGGACGGGGGGCGGGGCAATCCCGCCGGCCTCTACCAGCCGCGGAAAGGCGACCTCGACGCGCATGGCCGGCCCATCCCCAGGGATTCGCGGATCGACGAGAGCGAGCTCGAGATTCCGGCATTCCTGCGGCGCCAGGCGAACTGAGGAAGAAACGGCGAACGCCCGAACGGAAGGCCCATCCCGGCCGGTGCCGGACAGCTCTTTTTAGCTGTCGGTAACACGTTGTTATCAAGCGTGATTTGGACGAACAAACCGGCGCGCCTATTTTTTCGCCGCGAATCGCCCACCTCGTTGCAGCAGCCCGGATCTAAAGGTTTGCCGTCGCTTCCGGGCAGGGAACCATCACCAATGACCGCTCGCGAACGCCAGACCACCCTTGGTCGACGGGTGAGACTCTCGGGCGTCGGCGTGCATAGCGGTGATCCGGTGTCGCTGGATATCGGTCCCGCTCCCGCCGATGCCGGCGTCGTCTTCCGCCGGGCAAGCGGGCGCGGCGGCGAAATCCGGGCCACCATAGCCAGTATCGGCACCACCGAACTCTGCACGACCTTGATCGGGCACGGCTGGTCGGTCTCGACCGTAGAGCACTTGCTCGCCGGACTGTCGGGCCTCGGCATCGACAACGCCGTGATCGAGATCGATGGCGGGGAGGTGCCGGTGATGGACGGCAGTTCGGCGGCGTTCATCGGCGCGATCGACGAAGCCGGGATCGTTTCGCTGCCGCGCGACAGGGATTATGTCCGCATCGTCCGGCCGATCCGCGTCGAGATCGGCCGCTCCTTCGCGGAGCTGCGCCCCTATGCCGGCCGGAGGCTCGAGATCGAACTCGACTACGCCCACCCGATCGTCGGGCGCCAGCGCTTCGCGATCGACGTGACGCCGGAATCATTCCGCAGCGAAATGGCGGCTGCGCGGACCTTCGGTTTCCTCGGCGAGGTCGAGGGACTGCGCGCGCGGGGCCTCGCCCGCGGCGCCTCGCTCGAGAATGCGCTGGTGATCGGCGACGAGGCCGTCATCAACCCGGAAGGGTTGCGGTTTGCCGACGAGTTCGCCCGCCACAAAGCGGTCGATGCCCTCGGCGATCTGGCGCTCGCCGGCGCGCCGATCCTCGGTTCATACCGCTCCTATCGCGGCGGCCACAGCCTCAACGCGCGGGTCCTGGAAGTCATGTTCGCGACGCCGAGCGCGTGGGAGCGCGTGCAAGTTCCGGCCGAGCAGCAGGAGGATCACGCCGGCGATGCCGCTGCCGCGCGTCCCTAGGCGGGCGAGGCCGCCGATCAAATCGGCATGATCGCGTGGCCTGATGACTACAGGCCCGTCGATTAGGCGTGATCCCGTCGCAATTCACGGCGGCCGCCATAGCTTCGCTCGGTTCTTTGCGATAGTAATCGAAGAATCGCTCCGTCACTCCATTCGGCATTGGCCCGCCTAATGAATCTGTCCCCCGTCATCGTCAGCAAACCCCTGTCGCTCGCCCGCCGAATGTCTGCTTTGGGGCGGATCTGCGTCGTATTGGGCGCCGTGGTCCTCGCCTCATGCACGACCAACGGCCAGGACAACCTGCCGGTCGAGCCGGCCCGCCCGTCGGCGGAGCTTCTCGCCGAAGGCGTTGCCGACGTCGAGGCCGGCCGGTATCGGTCCGCGATTGAGACGCTCGCTCTCCTCGACCACTATTATCCGTATTCGGCGGACGCCCAGAAAGGCATGGTCCTCACGGTCTTCTCCGCCTTCGAGATGCGTGATTACGAAACGGCGATCTTCGCCGCCAATCGCTATCTCGTGGCTTATCCGACGCAGCCTGACGCGGACTATGTCCTTTACCTTCTCGGCGAGTCGCATTTGCGCCAGGTGCCGGATATCACCCGGGACCAGGAGGCCGCCCGTGAAGCGCTGGAGGCGGATCAAGAGCTCCTCGACCGGTTCCCGGAATCCGAATATGCGGGTCAGGCGCGGCTCAACATCATCGCCATCCGCGATCAGCTCGCCGGGCAGGAGATGCTCATCGGCCGCTATTATCAGGAGCGGCGCGAATATCCCGGCGCGATCAACCGGTTCCGCGTCGTCGTCACCGACTATCAGAACACCCGTCACGTCGAGGAGGCGCTGTTCCGCCTGACCGAGACCTATCTGGCGATGGGGCTTGTCACCGAAGCCCAGACGGCCGCCGCCGTTCTCGGCTTCAATTTCCCGGACAGCACCTGGTACGACGAAGCGTATGCGTTGCTCGGTTCGGTCGGGGTCGTGCCCGACAACAGCGGGCGCGGCTGGCTCGCCGATCTGTTCGGCGGCGGGAACTGAGCGAATCCCGGCGAAATGCTCGCCGCTCTCGCCATACGCGACATCGTTCTGATCGATACGCTGGACATCGCGTTCGAGCGCGGCATGAGCGTGTTGACCGGCGAGACCGGCGCGGGGAAGTCGATCCTGCTCGACGCCCTGTCGCTGGCGCTCGGCGCGCGGGGTGACGGCGCACTGGTGCGCCACGACGCCGAGCAGGGTCAGGTCATCGCGGTGTTCGAACTTGCCGGCGATCACGCCGCCGCCGCGCTGCTGACGGCCAACGATATCCCGCCCGAGGACGAGCTGATCCTGCGGCGCGTCCAGTTGGCGGA
>CAYOBK010000197.1:0-6320 GCA_964402275.1 uncultured Bauldia sp. | reverse complement strand
GGAAGCGCTTATCCTGGTCGGCGCCTCCGGGTTCTCTTATGAGGAAGCGGCGGAGATATGTCGCGTGCGCGTCGGAACGATAAAGAGCCGCGTATCGCGTGCCAGATCCCGGTTGGAAAGCATTCTCGCGCCCTCCGACGAGAGCGCCGGCTCCGCTGCGGCAAGGGCGGGCGCCGCAGAGACCTTGCGGTGACGCGACCTTCTACCGGTCACACCGCGACGACGCCCACACCGAACAGCGACAGAACAAGCGTCACCAGAAAGACGACCAGAAACAGGCCGAACAGGAATCGCGCGATCGTCACGGCGCCGGCTGCAATGCCGCCGAAGCCGAAGACGGCCGCGACGAGTGCGATTACGAGGGCAATGAGGGCGGCGGTGAGCATTGTTCGAAACCTCTCATTCTCTCTCCCCACGGCCGGCGGGCGGACGGGCGAGCGCCCGGCCGCCCTTCATGACTATCCGGCCGCCGCCGCTGCCCGTCCGGCCGGGATCGACGCACGGAGATCGGCTTCGTCGGTATCGACGACCAGCTGACCGCCGGCCTGGACCATCGCGGACAGGCTGATGGCGACGTTCTCCACGCCTTCCATCCAGCCCTGGGTCAGCGCCACCACGAGCTGGGCATTGCCATCGGCCGTCGCCGTGACGCCGGTGACCGTACCGATTTCGGCGCCGTCATTGGTGAATACGGACTGGCCGACCAACGCATCCGCGACGAGGGTCGCTTCCGCGCCGCCCTCGGTTCGGATCATGATCTCCGCCGGCGGGGCATTGCCGTTGCCGTCGCCGTCGCCGGCGCCGACGGCTGCGCCCGCGCCGACCTCAACGCCGACGCCAACGCCGGCGCCGGCACCGTCTTCATCGCCGCCGACGCCGATCGTGATGTCGACGCCTGCTCCGCCGCCGATCGTCACGTCGATCGCCGATGCGCTTGAAATCCCAACGGCCGACAGGCCGCTGGCTGCAATCGCCAAGAAAAGCCTTCTCATGAAACGACTCCGTAGCTGCGCTCCCCTGGCGCGATGGTCTAACGCGGAACCGGAGGATTCGGTTCCCGGCCGGAACGGAGCTCGGCGTGTGGTCCTCCAGGCATCGACAAGCATTCGAGCGGAAGCGGGGGCCCGTGTCGGGAACCAGATCACACGCCATTGCGTTGGCGTGGAAAGACCGCCGATGCGTACCCGCCCGCCCCCCCAATTGCGCATCGGCAAAGGCCGCCGACCCGCTTTGGATCGGCGGCCATCACTTTGTCCGCCGCGCTCGGTGCGTTGCCGAGACGCAGGAGGCCGGAGCGGCCCCGAAGCGCTCCGGCCATATCGTCAATTCAGCCTCAGAGCCGTCAAGCCTTCAAGCTCGCCGGACGCAACGCGCAGAAGCACGACCGATCGGTCGGCGTCGCGCCCACTCGCCAGCTGACCGGCGAATTCCTCGGGAATGTCGACCGGAACGCCGTCGACCTCGACGATGACGTCAGAGTCGCAGCGGTTCCAAGGGCGCACCGGCCGCCCGGCATCGCGCCGCCCCCAAAGCAGAACAGGCCGACCCTGCTCGGGCCGGCCTGCCTCAAGTCACGCTGGCGTCGCTAGCGGACGCGAATCGACGACATCGAGTCGTTCCGGTATCCGGTCAGCTGCTGCGCGTCGCCCGTGTAGCGTTCGCAGCGTCCGCCGAAGTTCACGTCCTCGCACACCTCGACCGTCACGCCCGGATCGACGCGAAGCGATGAGACCTGATCGTTCCACGGCGGGTTCAGGAACGGGATCGTCGCGCCTTGCTCAAGGCAGAACGATGCACCTTGGTAGAACCAGTCGTAGAAGAAGCATGCCTGGCCGCGCGCCTGTGGCGGCGGACCACCGCCGAACCCCGTCGTTCGGAACGACGAAATCCGGTCGTTCAGGGAGGTGCCGAGGCGGGCGATATCGTCGGCGAAGGTCCGGCACGTTCCCGCATAGCCGAAGTTCTCGCACACTTCCACCGTCGCATTTCGGCCAACCCGAATCGACGAGATCCGGTCGTTCCAATTGCCGCCCAGATTCGCATCGGACTGGCCCATACGAACGCACATGGAAGGACCGGCAAAATCGAAGTCGCGATAGAAACAGACCTCGTTGGCGCCGGGTGCCTGCTGCCCGGGCGGCTGCGGCGGAGGCTGCTGGCCGCCGCCGATCTGGCCCAGGATGAACTCGAACAGCCTGAGGCCGAGCAATGCGCCGACATTCGTGATGGGCTGTTGTCCGTACTGCGGCGACGTTGACGTCAGGTAGCGCGCCGCCGACCAGCCGGTGGCGCCGGCATACGTCACCTCGCACCAGCTGTAACCTTCCGTGCAGCGATTGACGACAACGGTCGCTCCGGCCGGAATCGCGCGGATGGTCGGGTATGCCGTCGACGGACCGCTCCGCATGTTCAGCGTAGCGGTCGTGCGTGCTTGCACCTGCCCGATCACGGGCGGTGGCTGCGGATCGCCGGAGACGGCACCGCAGCCGGCGAAGTTCAGGTACCGGGCGGACGACCACCCGGTCCGGCCGCTGTAACCGACTTCGCACCAGGTCTGGTTTGACGTGCATTGATAGACCGCGACCTGTGCGCCGGCCGGGATCGAGAGGATCACCGGATATCCGGTCCCCGGTCCGGTTCGCATGTTGAGCCACGCGGTCGCCGCGGCGAGGGTTTGCTGCGCTTGCGCCGGCGCGAAGGCGGAAAACGCCAGACAGCACGCGACTGCAATCGCAGACCACTTAACGAAGAAGAGCGAGTAGAGGGTTCTCCCGGTCATCGTCGGGCTCCTTCTAGTTCGCCCCCCTCAGCACGCCCTTTCAACGCATGGAGGTTGCTGAGGTTCCCTCGTTCGACCCAGTCACCGATGGCGCAGCGGAGGAACCGAATTGCCGGTGACCGCGTTGCGGATTTCGAGTGGGCGAGCAGCGACGATCGAGGACCGTCGGCTGCGCCTGTGGAGCCAAGGAGACCGCAATGTCCACACTCGGCATAGTCTTGCTTGTCGTTCTCGTCTTGCTTCTGCTTGGAGCGATTCCGGCCTGGCCTTACTCGCGCGACTAGGGCTACGGGCCGTCCGGCATCCTGGGATTCCTCGTCATCGTCGTCATTGTGCTCGCGCTGACCGGTGCATTCAGCACGATCGTGTAATGCGCAGCCTGCCGCACGGATCACTGTCCGCTTGCGCTAGTCGGGCGGGTTGATAAGGGGTTCTTCTTCGCAGGCCGTGAATCTGAGGAATCCCAGCGGACCGCTGAATGTCTCGCATCTCGTGACGTTCACCGTCACCTTGATCGCTACCAGCAGGACGAGGGCTGCGATCAGAACGATTGATGCTGTGCGGCGGCTCATGTTTGTTCCACCGAGACGTCGCTCAAACCGGATAAGGACCCGCCGCCTGACAGGCGTTGGTTACGTCGCCTGCCGCCGGGATCTCGCTCCTCGTCAGCCGCGCCGCCGCCCGCATCGACGCACCGGCCGATGACGTCACGCATCGGCCGGCGCCCCTCGTACGGAAAATCCGGCACCGGACGTCAGTTGCCCGGGTGCCAGTTGAGACCGGCCTGCACCGTCGTGGAACAGCAGCCGCCGCCGAACGCACCGATGCCCTTCGCCTCCGCGAAGATCGACACCGCGTTGCCGAGCGCCACTTCTGCGCCGCCGCCGAAGGTGTAGGTGTAGGTCGAGAATCCGATCGTGCCGACTCCGGCTTCGCCGTAGAGGAGGAACCGGTCTCCGAGAACCGCGCCGAGCCGACCGTTGACATTGCCCTCGAAAACGACGGCGCCGCTCGTGAACATCGCGCCTGCCTGGACCTCGGCACCCGCGAGGAATGCTCCCCTCACGATATTGAAGCCCGCCTGCACCCCGGCCTGGTTGCGCGGCGTGGAGAGGACGTGGCCGCCATAGAGGCCGACATAGGGTCCGGTCCAGTCGAATGTTGGAGCCGGGGGCGGCGGCGGAGGCGATGGCGGGGGAAGGATCGGCGCTATGTCCGCCGCGCTGGCGGCCACAACGCCCGCCACAAGCATGGCGCCGCGGCGGCAAATACGCGTTTTGTCAGCATTACTCGCTCCCTGGCGGTTGTCCGAGCGACCTCATCGGCGACAGAACGCCGGCGCCGTCGATAAGGTTCCCGGCGTCCGCACACGCCGGATCACCTGTTGCCGGGAGAGCACTTGTCGTATCTGAGGAAATAGACCAGTCCGCCCCTGGGCGCGCCGTCCAGCGAATCGAGCGCCGCCAACGCGTCGCCGGGCCGGCCGTTTGCGTTGAGGCTGATACTGGCCTCGACGTCGAGCGCGGCCTGCTGCCCGCACCCGACGCGGCGCATCAGTCCCGCGCCGATCGTCTGCGAGAACGTGAAGTCGCCGTCATGCTCGCCGCGAAGTTGCCGCCGGTAACTGTGGTCGCGCCCGCCGTTTAAGCCGTAGACGACGGAGAGCTCGAACTGCTGCTGTTGCGCCAGCGCGGCGAAACCGCGGTAGTCGACCTTGTAGACGCCCACACTGGTCTCGGGCGGGAGATTGAGCGGCACATGCAGCCGGCAGGTCTTGCGGTCGGTATTCCGCCCGGCTTCGTCGCCGGCTTCGATGACAAACGCGCTGAACAGAACCGTGAGCGTGCCGCCGTCGGGTGTCAGCACCACGCTGTAGCTGCCCTCCGGGCAACCGTTGCCTTGCTGTGCCGATGCCGGGGTCGCCGCGGCGAGGCTGCTGGCCGCAATCACTGCGGCGGCTAATACGCTTCTCATCGAACTGACCCGGTCAAACCGGTGACGGGACGGCCCGAGGCCGTCCCGTCGATCGTCACCGGCATTGCCGCCATTGGAGGAGATAGACGAGCGCTGCGCTGACGTCTTCCGTATCGACCGTTGCCAGCGCATCCCGGCCGCCGGTCGTCGTGACCCGCAGGCTCGAATTGGTCCTGAGAATCACGTCTGCTCCGCAGGCCGACCAGACAAGCGCCGCCGCCACCAGTTCGTTGCGGATCAGATAGTCGTCGGTCAGCGGTCCGCTGAAATTGCGGCTGAAAGTCGGTCCGCGCGTACCGGCAAAGAAGTACTCGACCAGGAAGGTCGAGCGCCCGCCGGGCGGCAGCGCGTTGAAGCCGCGATAATCGACGGCGATGATCGACACGCTGAGTCCCTGCGGCACGTTCACCGGAATCGCGATGTTACAGCTCTTTCGGTCGAACGTTCGACCGACGGCATCGCCTGCCTCGACGAAGTACTGGTCGTAGAGGATGCTTAGGCTCCTCGCGTCCGGACTGAGCACCGTCGACACGGTTCCCCCGGGGCATCCGGTGCCGCCATAGGTCGGTTCGCCGAGAGCGATGCTTTGCTGGGCGCAGGCCGGCCAGCTCGCCGCAAGCGCCGCCAACAGGATCATTGTTCTTTTCATGATGGTAGTTCCTTACTGATTGTCGTTCAAAGGCGCGGATCTCGCCTCATCGGCTCTGACTATCGAGCCGCACGTGAACGCGGCGTGAGCGCTTGGTTCATCTTTGGAACTTGTGCCGACCTCGCCTGCGCTACCACGACTCGGCGATCGCCGATTCACGGAAGTGAACGCGCGACAGCCGAATTGGCTCCGCTTCCCGCGCGTCAATTTTTTCCGAGCAAACGCGGTGCATGACACGCCACGGCGACGCGGCGCGCTAGCAGCGCCGCCACTGCAGATGGTAGACCTGCGCCGCCGCGACATCCTCGGTGTCGACCGTCGCCATGGCTTGCTGCCGACTGGTCCTGACGAAGATGCTCGAGTTCGCGCGGAGGATCACGTCGGTCCCGCAAGACGACCACACCTGCGACGCGACGGCCAGGCGGTTCGAGATAAGGAAATCTTGGCTGCGCGGGCCGACGAACGTCCGACTGAATATCGGCCCCGTCGATCCCGCGAAGAAGTACTCGGCGCGGAAAGTCGACTCCGCCGCGGCGGGCAGATGATTGAAGCCGCGATAGTCTATTGCCAGGATCGAAACGCTGTAGCCGGCCGGCACACGAAGCGGAATCGCGAGATTGCAGCTCTTGCGGTCGAACAGCCTGCCATTGCCGCCGGCGACTGCCTCATACCGATCGAACAACAGCGTGAGCGTGGTGTTGTTTGAACCGAGCACCGCCCTCGCCGTCCCTTGCGGACAGCCCGTTCCGCCATACGCGGGTTCGCCGAGCGCCAGGTTCTGTCGGTATGCGGAGCCGAGGCTAAGCAGAACCAAGCCCGGCACCGCAACAAGCCACTTCAGGAGAAGGCGATGCATTTCACACTTTCACGTCGCATCAATTGCCGACGACGACATCACCGTCCATATGAACCGGTCGT
>CAYOBK010000196.1:0-16692 GCA_964402275.1 uncultured Bauldia sp. | reverse complement strand
ACGATCTCCGGCGACGCCGTTGTCAGCCGGCCCTACGCCTTTCAGCTCGAGGGCTACGAGGTCTATTTGCTCGGCGTGGATTCTGTCGAAGTCGGGCAGGCCTGCACCGTCGGCCGCGACAGTTGGGAGTGCTGGGCGGCGGCGCAACGGCAGCTCGAAACGATCCTGTCGGAAGGCGCGGTGATCTGCGAGGCCTTGGTCGGACCAAATGCGGATGCGCGGGTGATCGCGACTTGTCTGATCAACGGCGAGGATGTCGGCGAACGCCTGGTGCGATCGGGATTCGGCGTCACGATCCCGAGTGAAACCGATCGGTACGAGGCGGTGCAAGCCGAAGCACGTGCGAGCGGCGTGGGACTCTGGCAAGGCCAGTTCACGCCGCCGGCGGTGTGGCGTGCGCTGCCGATGCGCCCGCCGTCGCTGCGGCCGAGATTCGTTCCGAACTGAGTGCGCCCGGCGATCGCTGCCCGGTTCTTACCGGTTAACCAATAACCCGAATGGGGCATGACGCGCTCTCGGCCGTCTCGGATAAACTTGTTCGGATAGCCTGAGGCGGTGCGAGCGCGCGACAACAAGCACGCCGGCTTCCTTCAGGTGCATGTCGGCGCAAGAATTTGCGGCCGTTGAGAAAACCCAAGGGGAGAATACGATGAGAAGGCTAAAATCTGGCCGCGTCACGCTGACTTTGGCTGGAGCGTTGATGGCATCGGCGATGGCCATGCCGGCGTTGGCCGAGGGGCCGGTGACGGACGCGCGCCTGGCCAATGCCGACGCCGAGCCGCAAAACTGGCTGACGACGCTCGGCAACTATGCCGGCCAACGCTATTCGCGGCTCAACGAGATCAACGCGGGCAACGTTGCCAGTCTCCACGTTGCGTTCACGTTCCCGATCCCGACCACGTTCGCCGGCCGGAACGGAAGCACCATCGACACCAACCCGCTGGTGGACGACGGGATCATGTATTTCGAAGACGGCGCCGGCCATTTCTACAAGGTCGACGTGAGCTCCGGCACGGGTGCGCGGCTGGTGTGGACCGCCGATGCGACGATGTCGACCGACGTTCCGGGGCAGACGCGCGGCTTCGCGCTGCTCGACAACATGGTGGTCAAATGCCTGCGTGACGGCCGCACGGTGTCGGTCGACCGCGACACCGGCGAGTTCCTGTGGGACGTCCAGCGCATGGGCATCGATCATCCGCAGGGCGCCGGCGTCAATATGGAAGGCGAAGCCTGCACTGGCGGCACAGTTGCGATGGGCGGCCACGTCCTGGTCGCCAATGGTTTCGGCGACGGCGGAACGCGCGGTTATCTCGAGGCGCTCGACGCGGCGACCGGCGACGAGCTCTGGCGCTGGTACGCCATCCCCGGTCCCGGGATGCCCGGTCACGAGACCTGGGCCGACGACCACAACGCATGGAAGACCGGCGGCGGCGGCATGTGGACCACCGGCACCTACGATCCGGAAACGCGGCTGACCTACTGGGGCACGGCGAATCCGGTGCCGATGTTCGACCCCGAATTCCGCCCCGGCGACAACCTGTTTACCGACTCGGTCGTCGCGCTCAACGTCGATACCGGCGCGATGGAATGGTACTTCCAATACGTCGCGAACGAATCGTGGGATTACGACGAGAACGGCGTGCACTTCCTGCTGCAGCGGGAGGTCAATGGCGAGCCGCGCAATGTCGTCGCCCACTTCGCGCGGAACGGATTCTTCTACCAGTTCGACCGCAACACCGGCGAGTTCATGAATCACGGTCAGTACGTCGAGACCGTCAACTGGACGGCCGGTCTGGACGAGAAGACCGGGCTTCCGATCGAGTACAACGCCAACCTTCAGATCCAGGAATACATTCCTGAGTACCGCTGGCTCCGCGGCGAATCTCTCGACCAGAACGCGGTGGTTTGCCCGACCCTGGTCGGCGGCGTCCGCTGGCAGTATCCGGCCTACAACCCGGATACCGGAATGGCCTATGCCGTGGGATCGGACGGCTGCTTCGTGCTCGAGGTGATCGAGACGCTGCCGGTCAACGCCGACGGCGGCATCGACCTCGAAGAGGGCGGCGGCATGTTCGGCTTCAACGGCGATTTCGGCGCCGTGCTGGGTGAACAGGCCGTGGGTGATCCATCAGCCGGCGCTCGCTACTACGGCGCCATGTGGGCCGTGGACATCAACACGAACGAGCGTGTCGCAGATTACCACCGCGACCTGGTCTACGGATCGGGCGTGACGGTCACGGCCGGCGGGCTGGTGTTCACCTCCACCCCGGACGGGCTGGTGATGGCGCACGATGCCGAGACGCTGGAGGTGCTGTGGCAGTTCGACACCGGCATCCCGTCCCGTGGAACGCCGATCAGCTACGCGGTGAACGGCAAGCAGTACATCGCCGTGATCACCTCGGCGGGACCTCCGGGCACTCCGCAGATGGTCCGCGGCGCGATGCTGTACGTCTTCGCGCTTTAGGATTCCCCTTGCATCGAATGGAAGGGCGGGCTTCGGCCCGCCCTTCCGTTACCGGGCGCGACCGGATAATGCTTCCCAAAATGCGTTCGATCCCGGTCGTCTTCTTCCTCCTTGCGGCGGGTGCCGTTGCGCAGCCGGCGCTTGGCCAGGATGACGTCGATTTCGAGCCGTCGGTCTGGGACCTGACGCTCGGTCTCCACGCCTCGGAACTACCGACCGACCAGTTCGCGGATTTCGCCTGCGGGACGAATGGCGGGCCGCCGTCGGTGCTGATTGCCGCGTGGACGGACTATGCCCGCTGTCCGGCGGAAGGCGATACCGGGTGGCACGAGGTCTACTTTCAGTTCGACGACCTTTACGAATATGTGGCGCTGGCGCGGGGAGACCTTTATCGCGCGGCGCTCTATGAATTCACGTCGGTCTATTCGCGGCCGGTGATCGCGAGCGTGTTGTTCGATGCCGACGGCTTCATGCGCGGGCTTCGCCTCGTGACCGACCCGCGGGTCAGTTTGCAGACACGCGAACAGGCGTACACGCTCGGCGGCTTTCTCCAGGCGCGCTACGACGGCGGCTGGGCGTGCGAGCAATTGCCGCGCGAGGAGGGCGAGACGCCCTATGGCGGGATTTTCATCAAACGCGTCTGCACGATGATCGATGAGGCGACAGGCGTCTCCCGCCGCATCGAGACTCGTCTCTTCCGCAGGCCCGGCCAGACGATCCTCAATCCCGAGAACATTCCGACGGAAGGCTACTTCGAGAGCTCGACGCGGATGGAGGAATTCCTTGTCGCGGAGATCGGTGATCGCGAGGCCCGGCTGGCGGAGATCGCGGCGCGGCCTCCGGCCGGGGAAGACCCGCTGTTGGTCCGGGCGCGGGACTGTCCCGGCTGCGACCTGGCCGGTGCAGTCCTCCGGCGCGCGGATCTTCGCGGCGCCAACCTTGCCGGCGCCAATCTCGAAGGCGCCAGCCTTCACGCGGCGAACCTCTCGGGCGCCAATCTCGAGGGGGCGAACCTTCGCGGCGTCAACCTCAACAAGGCGGTGCTGACCCAGGCGATGCTGGCCGGAGCGAACCTCACCGGTGCGATGCTCTACGAGGCGCGGCTCGACGGCGCCAACCTTTCCCAGGCGACGATGATCAGCATCTTCGCCGGTCATTCGCGCATGATCCGGGCCGATCTCAGCGGCGCCATAGTTGCCGATTCCGATCTGACCGCGGTGCTGATGACCAACGCGATTGCACCAAACGCCAGCTTCGCCAGGAGCCGCCTCTGGCAGGCGCAGCTCAGCCGTTCCGATTTCACCGCTGCGATTTTTGCGCGGGCCGACATGCTCGAGGTCGTCCTGACCGGGGCGAGGATGGCCGGCGCCGACCTCCGTATCTCCAACCTCCAGGGCGCCGACCTTCGCGACACCGATTTCACCGGCGCCGACTTTTCCGGGGCGCGGATGACCGCGGCGATCACCGCCCGCGCCATATTCGACGGAGCGCTGTTCGACGGCGCAACCTTGCCGGGGGGCTTCACGCCCCCTTAGGCGGGGGCTGCTAAAGCCGGAGCGAATTGCCTAGAATAGGGCGTGGGGCGATCCGGCGTTTGCCGAGACGGAATGAGAAAACAAGGAGTCAGTTTCCAATGAAAAGAATTCACCGAGCGTTACGGCCGGCCATCTACGCCGTGGCTGTCGCGTTTCTGGTCCCTTCCGGCTCCCTGATGGCGCAGGAAGAGGAGCGCGTGCCGGGGCCGCTCGCCGGGATCGGCGAGGACATCTGGCGAGCGGGCCCCCAGTGTTGGGACTGCCACGGCAACATGGCCAACGGGCGCAACGAGGATCCGCGGTCGCCCCAAGGCGCCGATATCCGCGAGTCGCTGATGGACGTGGCAACGCTGGCGCTGGTTATCCGCTGCGGACTGCCGGGGACGCCGATGCCCTATTTCGGCGGAACCAATGCCTATGCCGGCAACAATCCCTGCTATGGCGCCACGGCCGAGGCGATGGGCGCGCAGCTGCCGCCGCAGGGCGCCGCGAACTACAATGCGCGGCAGATCGATGCCCTGGCGCAGTTCATCTACTATCAGTTCGTCGGCAAAGGCCCGGCGACCCGCGAGGAGTGTCTTGCGTTCTTTGGAGCAAACGCCTCGACCTGCAATCGGTGGCCGACGCAGGCCGAACTCGACGCCGCGGCGCCGGCGCCGGCTGCGCCGCCCGGCGGCGGCTAGGGCGATGACCGGTGATACGCAATAGCCCCGGCAGGTGTGCCGGGGCTATCGATGTTACGGGTGTCCGTCGGAGGCTACATGCCGCCGGCGACCGCCTGCGGCAGAGCGAACACATAAAGCGTCGTCCCGGCGCGGCGATAGCGGTCCTGATCGTTGGCATCGTCGTCGAACGCGACCTCCCCGGTGTTCCCGGAGCTGCCGATGATGGCGATATGTTGCCGTCCGTCAGGCCCGATGTAGCTGATCGGCGACTGGCTGAATCCGCTGCCGGTGCGGAACGTCCACACCAGCTCGCCGTTGGAGGCGTTGAAGGCGCGCATCACGCCTTCGTTGTTGCCGCCCTGGAACAATAGCCCGCCGGCGCTCGCCATCACCGGAATCTGATTGTTCTGCATCCAGTCGACGGTCCACACCGTCGTGCTTGTCACCGGATCGTTCGCCTGGATCTGCCCGGCGATTTCGGTCGGGCCGCCATAGTCCGGCGAAGTCCGGTCGGGATTGCGGTTGCCGCCGGGATTGCCGCCGGCGCCGCGCCGCAGCGTATAACCCTCGCCCGCGACGTATTCGCCTTCGGTGACGACCTGAGTCGCGCAGTTGGTGTTGGTCGCGGTGTAGAGAAGTCCGGTCAGTGGCGACCAGGCATCGTTCTGCCAGTTGCGGGCGTTGATGCCCGGGCACCAGTCGATCTCCGTGCCGGTGTAGTCGTCACGCTCGGCGGCGCCGGGCATGTCGTAGTCGGTGTAGCGGCGGCGGTCGTCGAGATTGGTGAACGACCAGCGGGCGATGTCGTAGAGCGCGCGGCCGGTTTCCATGTCGACACCGGTCATGAAGTCGACATAGACGAACGGCCAGGGTTCGACGAGAAGTTCGCCGGTGCTGCGGTCCCACACATAGAAGTAGCCGCTGCGGGCCGCCTTGATCGCCGTCTCCTGCGTTGCGCCGGCGATCTCGAGATCGACCAACGGCGTGATCAGCGGATGGTCGAGGTCCCAGTTGTCGGCCGGCGTGATGTTGTAGGCCCAAATCAGCTCACCGGTAACGGCGTCGCGCGCCATCTGTGACGCGCACCAATTGTTGCGGTAGTCGATCAGGCCGCCATTGGCATCGAGATTGATCACGCCCCATTCGCGCCGGTAGTCCGGGTTCCACGGGCCGCAATTGCCGGTCGAATAGTAGAACAGGCCGTTGCCGGGATCGTAGGTGAAATAGCCCCAGGACGTGCCGCCGCCGCGCCGCCAGGAATCTCCGAACCAGGTGTTGAGCGAACCTGCCTGATCGTCGGCGTAGAACGGCGCGAAGCGCGGGCCGATGCCGACCTCGTTGTTCGGGCCCATATTGTACATCACCCACTGGGTCTGGCCGTCGTTGATGTCGAAGGCCGAGACCTTGCCGCGGACGCCCGATTCGCCGCCCTCATTGCCGATGATGTAGAGGTCGCCGATGACGATACCGTTGCCCGGCGTGTGCTCCCGGATCGTGACGTCGGCGCCGATCGACCGCCACAACGCCTCGCCGGTCTCCGCGTCGAGCGCGAAGGCCTGTCCGTCGAGCGTGTGGAAGAAGATCCTGCCTTCCGCATATTGCAGGCCGCGGGTCTGGTCGCCGCAGCAGGCGGTGAGGGCGCCTTCGCGGTCGACGTCGGGGCGGAACTCCCAGATGATCGATTGGGTATTGAGGTCGAGCGCCAGCACCGTGTTCGGCGCCTGGCCCGTGCCTTCCGACTGGTTGGTGGGGGTCACAATGTACATCGCGTCGCCGACCACGAGGGGCGATGCCTCGAATTGGTCGAGGACGCCGATCTGCAACGTCCAGGCGATCGTCAAATCCGCGACATTGTCGAGATTGATCTGGTCGAAAGGCGAGTAGTTCCAGCCGTTGTAGGTGATGCTCGGCTGGACGACATTGGCGTCCTGCAGGGCAAGCACGTCATCATTGGCGAACGCGGTGCTCGCAAGCCCGCAGCCCGTCAGCATGGTGACGGCCGACGCCGACGCCTTCCAAGTCATTCTCATAATGGTTCCCTCCCGTTGTCCGGTGGTCTCACCGGCTCCACTATCGCTCCTCCACAAACAGGTTCGGTCGGTGCGAAACCTGCGGCGCGCCGTTGTCGACGCTGATTCTTGTTGGCTGACGCCGTATCGGCCTGTCGTGCGGCGAGCGCCACGTTGGATCAAATGCCAACGAAGTCGATACCTTAGCACGATAGGGCTCGCCGAACCAGCAGTCCGGGGCCGACGGCCCGGGCGTTATGCGCCTGCCGAGACTTCGCAGTCCTTGCGCCGTTGCCTTTTTCGAGCGTTGTCGAGCCCTGATCGTGTAAGACAATTTTGATCGGGCAATCCTTGGAGAGCCATGGTAGCTTCGCCGATATGTTGCGCAAAATCACCCTCCCCTTAACGGGTCTGCTCGTCGTCGGCCTTATCCTGTTCGGCGTTACGCAGCAAAGCGTCCTCACCAGCACCCCGGCCGGGGCGCAGGTTTCCGAAACCTACCAGCAGCTCAATATCTTCGGCGAGATCTTCGAGCGGATTCGGGCCGACTATGTCGACGAATTCACCGACGCCGAGCTGATCGAGGCCGCGATCGACGGCATGCTGCGGATCCTCGATCCGAATACCCAGTACCTCAACGCCGAAGAATACCAGGCCCTTCAGCAGGGCATCTCGGGCCAGTTCGGCGGCCTCGGTATGGAGGTCACGATGGAAGAGGGGCTGGTGCGGGTGGTGACGCCGATCGACGACACGCCGGCAGCGAGAGCCGGGGTCCTGGCCGGCGATTTCATCGTTGCGATCGACGGCCAGCAGATCGAGGGGATGGCCCTCGATGCGGCGGTCGAGCTGATGCGCGGCCCGCCCGGATCGGAGGTCACTGTCACAATCCGCCGGGAAGGGGTCGCGGAGCCGTTCGATTTGACCCTCGAGCGGGCGATCATCCAGTCGCCGCAAGTGCGCGTGCAGATCTTCGACGACATCGCCTATCTTCGCCTGACGGTGTTCGGGTCGCAGACGGACGAGCAGTTCGACGAGGCCATGGAGGAGGCGATCGCCGAGATCGGGGCCGACCGGGTTCGCGGTTTCATCATCGATCTCAGGAACAATGGCGGCGGCGCCTTGAATACCTCCGTTGCTATCAGTGACGCCTTGCTCGAGCAGGGCGAGATCGTGTCGATCCGAGGCCGGATCCCGGAAGCAACTCAGCGCTATTTCGCCCGCGAGGGCGACGTCGCCATGGGCCTGCCGGTGATCGTCCTGACGAATGGCGGGTCGGCCTCGGCATCGGAGATCGTCGCCGGCGCCCTGCAGGACCACCGCCGCGCTACGATTGTCGGCACACAGACCTTCGGCAAGGGCACGGTCCAGACGATCTTCACGCTCGGGCCCGATCTCGGGGCGGTCCGACTGACCACAGCGCGCTATTACACGCCGTCTGGAATGTCGATTCATGGGGTTGGCATTACACCGGACGTCATGGTGACGCAGCCGATCCCGCCGGCGATCCTCGCCGAGATCGATCCGGCGGACCTTCCGGTCGACGAGGACGGCAATGTGATCACGGATTTCGACGTGATCTTTGCCGATGTCGAGAACGATACCCAGCTCACTTTCGCGTTACGGCTGATGCGTGGTGAGGAAGTGAATGCTGCGTTCCCGCCGGTGCCGCCGATGACCCCGTAAGCATTGTGCGGCGCGGCGGCCGAGCCGCTGCGCCGCGATTGGCCTACCGGTAGGGTGCTATCTGGGCTTCGGTCACGACGCCGAAGTCGTTTCCCCAGGAGTTGCGGATGAAGGTCGCCACCGCTGCGATCTGACGGTCGCTGAGGCCGTTGAAGGCCGGCATGTATGCGCCGCCCTGGATCACCTGGTTGGCGATGGCGCTGACGAATGCCAGCCGCCCGTTGCCGGCGAGCGCAGGTCCGTCGCTGCCGCCGCCTTGGGTTCCATGGCAAGCCGTGCAATTGCGGCGGAAGATGTTCCCGCCCTCGTCGATCAGATCGGCCAGCAGCCCCGGATCGGGCGCAGGCGCCGGCGCCGGGGCGGGAGCCGGCGCGGGCTCGGGAGCGGGCTCTGGTTCGGGGAGGGCGCTGGCGATGACATATTCGCCTGCCTTGGTGCCGCCGATGAGGATTGCGTTCCCGGCCTCGACCATGCCGTAACCCTCCGAGACGAAGGTTCCGGAGATGTCGGCATATTTGCCCGTGCCGCCGATCCATTCACTGGCCATCGTCACGGCATCGAGCGCGACGGCACCCTCGGTGGAGAAGCGCTCGAACACCCGGTCGCCGTCGCCGTCGCGATAATTGCAGTAGCCGTTGATCTCGATCGTGTTGGCCTCAAGGTCGACGATCTGGAAGCTCGCGCAACTGCCGACCGCATAATGCAGGAAACCGGCACCGTCGGCGTTAAAGAGATGCGCGACCTGATTGACCGCCTGAGCGAGGCTGTTCGGCCCGATCGCGACCGGCGCGGCGCCGTCCGCCGCGACCAACGAGAAGGTGAGCGAAAACGCGCTTTGGGGCGGCAGACCATCCTGACCGCTGGCCGCGGTCGAGAGAGCGAGGAGCGCGCAAGTCGATGCGGCAAGGGCGGAAATCGACGCGGCGCGGGTTCTGTTTCGTTTGGCTGGCATTCCGTGGTTCTCCGTTTGGCCCTCGACTCCGGCGATCTTATGCGATGTGCGGCAAACATAAACCCGGCGAATTGGGTTCCCGCATCGGGGCTTATTCCCGGACGACGCCTTCGGGCGCCGCCTTGAGCTGCAGCGCCGCGGCTATCAGCGCCTTGGTGTAGTCTTCCCGCGGCTTCTCCAGCACTATGTCGGCCGGGCCATGCTCGACCACCTTGCCGTTCCTGAGGACGATCACATTGTTCGCCAGGGCGCGGACGACCTTGAGGTCGTGGCTGATGAAGAGGTACGCCAGATTGCGCCGGTGCTGCAGTTCGCGCAGCAGCTCGATCACTTGTGCTTGAACCGAGACGTCCAGCGACGAGGTCGGTTCGTCGAGGACGATCACGCGCGGCTCGAGGATGATGGCGCGGGCAACTGCGATGCGCTGGCGCTGGCCGCCGGAAAACTCATGGGGGTAGCGGAACCGCGTCGCCGGATCGATGCCAACCTCCTTGAGAACCTGGACCGCCCTGGCGTCCCGCTGCTCCGGGGTGAGTTCCCGTTCGTGTATGCCGAGGCCCTCCTCGACGATGTCGGCGACGGTCATGCGCGGGCTGAGCGAGCCATACGGGTCCTGAAAGACAATCTGGAGGTGACGACGGAGCGGCCGCATGGCCCGCCATGAGCGGTCCTGAATCTCCTGACCCAGCACCACGATGTGCCCTTCGGAGGAAATGAGCCGGAGGAGAGCGAGGCCGAGCGTGGTCTTGCCGGATCCCGCTTCGCCGACGATGCCGAGCGTCTGACCGGCGCGGACTTCGATGTCGACGCCGTCCAGCGCCTTTACGTGACCGACGGTCCGGCGGAGAAAGCCGCGGCGGATCGGAAACCAGACCTTGAGGTTGTCGGCCTTGGCGACGACCTCGGCGTTGGGGTCGGGCCGGGGCGGATTCACCTTCGGCTCGGCCGCGAGAAGCCGCTTGGTGTAGGCGTGCTGCGGCGAACGGAAGATCGTCTCGGTGTCGCCGGCCTCGACGATATCGCCGTCGGTCATCACGCAGATCCGCTGGCAGAACTTCCGGACCACGCCGAGGTCGTGGGTGATGAACAGGATCGCCATCCCCATTTCGCGCTGAAGACGGTTGAGAAGGTCGAGTATCTGCGCCTGGATCGTGACGTCGACGGCCGTGGTCGGCTCGTCGGCGATCAGCAGGTCAGGCTCGTTGGCGAGAGCCATGGCGATCATTATGCGCTGCCGTTGCCCGCCGGAAAGCTGGTGCGGGAAGGCGCCAAGCCGTGCACCGGCATTGGGGATGCCGACGTGATCCAGCAGTTCAACGGTGCGCTGGCGGACGGCGGTGTCGCCCATGCGGCGGTGGACCTGCAGGACTTCGCCGATCTGCCGGCCGATATTGTGCAGCGGGTTGAGCGAGGTCATCGGCTCCTGAAAGATCATGCTGATCTTGCTTCCGCGGATTTCCCGCAGCTCGGCTTCCGGTATCGCCAGCAGATCCTTGCCCTTGAACCAGATGTGGCCCGAGGGGTGGAACGCCGGCGGGTAGGGCAGGAGCCGAAGGATCGACAGCGCCGTGACCGACTTGCCGGACCCCGACTCGCCGACCAGGCCCACCGTCTCGCCGGGGCCGATGTCGAACGACACGTGGCGGGCGGCCTCGCTCACGGTCTCGCCGAGCTTGAAGCTGACCGAAAGGTCCTCAATCGACAGCAGCGGTTCGGGCCTCTCCGCCATGATCAGCGGTCGGTCGCTGCGGCGGCGAAGGTCCGCCTCGGGTCGAACGCGTCGCGAACCGCCTCACCGACGAAGACCAGCAAGCTCAGCAATATGGCGATGACGAAGAAGCCGGTGAGCCCCAGCCAAGGCGATGCGATATTCTCCTTGCCCTGCTGCAGCAGCTCGCCCAGCGACGGCGATCCGGGCGGCATTCCGAGACCGAGGAAATCAAGCCCCGTCAACGCTCCGATCGATCCGTTGACGATGAACGGCAGAAAAGTGAGCGTCGCCACCATCGCGTTGGGAAGGAGGTGACGGAACATCACCGCCGTATTCGACAGGCCGAGGGCGCGGGCGGCGTTGATGTATTCGAAATTGCGGCCCCGCAGGAACTCGGCGCGAACGACACCGACAAGGCTGGTCCAGGAGAACAGCAGCATGACGAAGAGGATGATCCAGAAACTCGGCGTCAGGATCGCAAGGACGATGAGCAGCAAATAGAAACCAGGGATCGCGCCGTAGATTTCGAGGAGCCGCTGGAAGATCAGGTCGACCCAACCGCCGTAGAAGCCTTGCACGGCGCCGGCGATGACCCCGATGATCGACGACAGTATCGCGAGGATCAGGCCGAACAACACCGATATCCGGAATCCGTAGATGACCCTGGCCACCACGTCGCGGCCCTGATCGTCGCTGCCGAGCCAGTGATAGTTGCCGACATTGCAGTTGGGATCGTCGGTGCCGAGCGGATAGGCGCGACAGCGCTCCTCGAGAGACAGCGTCCACCAGGGCGGCGAGGGCGCCGGCGTCGGCATGGCGTGATTCACCGACTTGTAAGAATATCGGATCGGCGGCCAGACCATCCAGCCGTTGTCCTCGATTTCGTCCTGGATGTAGGTGTCGCGATAGTCGGTCGTTGCAAGGAAGCCGCCGAACCTCGACTCCGGATAGTTCACGAAGACCGGGAACAGCAGATCGCCCTTGTACATCACCACGATCGGACGATCATTGGCGATAAACTCGGAGAACAAGGTGACGAGAAACAGCGCGAGGAACACCCAAAGCGACCAGTAGCCGCGGCGATTGGCTTTGAAGTTCGCCCACCGCCGCCGAACGATCGGCGCGCGGGCAAAGCGGCCCTTCTTCGACTTAACCGCTTTCGCCTCGCCGGCTGCGGCGACCTGAACGTTCGGTTGGTCCAATCAGACCTCCCGTTTCTCAAAGTCGATGCGAGGATCGACCCAAGTGTAGAGGAGGTCCGACAACAGCCCGACCAGCAAGCCGACGATCGAGAAGATGTACAACGTGGCGAAGATGACGGGGTAGTCGCGGTTGATCAGGGACTCATATCCAAGCAGGCCGAGGCCATCCAGCGAGAAGATGAGCTCGATCAGCAACGAGCCGGAAAAGAAAACGCCGAGGAACGCGCCGGGGAACCCGGCGATGATCAGCAGCATCGCGTTGCGGAAGACGTGCCGGTAAAGAACGCGCCGCTCCGTCAGGCCCTTTGCGCGAGCGGTGGTGACGTATTGTTTCCGGATCTCGTCGAGGAACATGTTCTTGATGAGGAGGGTCGAGGTCGCGAATGCGCCGATGGCCATGGCGACGACGGGCAGGATGAGATGCCAGAAATAGTCGAGGATCTTCTCGTACCAGGGCAAGGTCGACCAGTTGCTCGAGGTGAGCCCGCGCAACGGAAAGATGTCGAGGAACGACCCGCCGGCGAGAAGGACGATCAGTGCAATGGCAAACAGGAAGCCGGGCACCGCATAGCCGACGATGATCACAAAGCTCGTCCAGGCGTCGAAGCGGGAACCGTCGCGGACCGCCTTGCGGATGCCGAGCGGTATGGCAATCGTGTAGGAGAGCAGCGTCATCCATATGCCGAGGGATATCGACACCGGCATCTTGTCGCCGATGAGTTCGAGGACGCTCCTGCCGCGCGAATAGCTCTCGCCGAAATCGAAGCTGAGATAGTTGCCGAGCATCAGGAAGAAGCGTTCGACCATCGGCTTGTCGAAGCCGTATTGCTCCTCGATCTGCCGGATGAACTCTTCGCGCAGTCCCTGCGCCCCGCGGTAGACGTTGTTCTGGTTGGCGTCATTGGCCACTGCCGCCTGGTTGCCGCCTGCGATCAGGTCGCCGGCAGCGTCGCCGGCTATGCGCGCCGTCGCGCGGAGTTCGATGCCCTGGAAGCGGGCGATGGCCTGTTCGACGGGTCCGCCCGGCGCCAGTTGGATGACGATGAAGTTGATCAGCATGATCCCGAAAAAGGTCGGGATCATCAGCACCAGCCGCCGCAGAATGTAGGCCGTCACGCGCCGCTCTCACCATGCGCGGCGTGGAAGAAGAGGACAGCGCCAACCGCACCTTTTGGCGCCGACCTCGTGCTCGCCGCGGCGTGCAGGTTCAACCTTTTCGGCGGAGCCAATGCAAGCCTGCGGCGAGCCGTGTTCACGGCAAACTCGGCTCAGCGGGCTGCGACCGCCGCGGCCTTCTCCTCGTCGTACCACCAGATCGACGGGAAGCCGATGCCGTATTCCGGCAACGGCTCGGGATGGGAGAACCGATCCCAGCGGGCGCTCCGTATAGCCCGAAGCGTCCAGGTCGGCGTGACGTAGAAGTTCCACATCAGGACCCGGTCGAGGGCGCGCGTCGCGGCGAGGATTTCTTCGCGATTCGGCGCCGACACGATCATGTCGATCAGGGCATCCACTGCGGGATTGGAGATCCCGGGGACGTTCAACGTCCCCTCGAGATTCGCCGACTGCGTGGCCATATAGCGATACAGCTCGTTGCCCGGGAAGAGGCTGCTGGGGATCGAGTAAAGGAGGACGTCGAAGTCCTGCGCCCGAGCCCTGGTCACCCATTGGGAGGTATCGACGATGCGCACCTGGAACTCGATGCCGATCTTGGCGAGCTCGGCCTGGTAGCGCAGGGCCTGCGGTTCCTGTGCGGGCCTGTATTCGAGGAACTCGATGACGAAAGGCTGACGGGTTTCAGCGTTCACCAGCGTGTTACCCTGCAAAACCCAGCCGGCCTCGGTGAGGAGTTCCAGCGCACGGCGAAGATTCGCACGCAGCTCGTCGGGGTTGCTGTTGACCGGGTTGACATAGGCTTCGCCGAAGACCTGCTCCGGCACCATGTCGCGGAGGCCCTCGAGAATTTCGAGCTCGCGGCCTTGGGGAACGCCGGTGGGCGCGAGTTCGGTGGCGTCCCAGTAGCTTTGAATGCGGTTGTACTGACCGTAGAAGAGCTCCTCATTGACGATCTCGAAGGGATAGGCGAGCGCCAGCGCCTCACGGACGCGCGGATCCTGGAACTTCTCGCGCCGGATGTTCCACATATACCCGATCATCGCGCTCGAGGTCGGCGTGCAGCAGGCGGGGTTGTAGACAACCGTGGCGTCCGGCCCCTCGGTCACGCCCCGCTGAAACCATTCGCGAATGACGCGGCCGTCGTTGACCGCGGCGAAATTGTATTCATTGGCCCAGCGTCTTGCGATCGACTCCGACCAATAGTCGAACTCGTCGGCCTTGAACGCCTCGAACATCACCGTTTCATCGAGGAAATACTCGTACTGGAGTTCGGCGAAATTGTTCGTGCCGATGTTGAGCGGGTGGTCGATGCCCCAGTAGTCGGCCACGAGCTCGTAGGCGATGCTGCGGCCGGGATCGACCGACTTGATCCGATACGGACCCGATCCGAGCGGAATCTCCAGCGTGGGAGCCGTGATGTCGCGCGGTTGACCGTTTGCCCCGGTCGCCTCCCAATAATGCTTCGGGAAGACCGCGACCTGCCCGACGATGATCGGCAGTTCCCTGTTGTCGGCTTGGTCGAAGTAGAATGTCACCTCGCGCTCGCCTGTCTGCTCGACCGACGCGACGTGCTCGTAGTAGGAAACAAAGCCAGGCAGACGCAGCTGGGTCTCGAACGACCAGATAACGTCGTCGACGGTGATCGGGACGCCGTCATGCCAGTAGATGTCGTCGCGGAGGCGGAAGGTGGCGGAGGTGAAGTCCTCGGCGTAGCGCATCGCCTCGGCGAGGAGACCGTACTGAGCGTAGGGCTCGTCGATGGTGCCGCCCATCAGCGTTTCATAAAGAACGCCAAGACTCGAGGGAGTCTCGCCGGCCAGTGACAGCATGTTGAGCGAGTCGAACGAACCGAGCGCGCCGAACCGGATGATACCGCCCACGGGCGCGTCGGGGTTGACGTAGTCGACATGCGCGAAGCCGGGTGGGTATTTGAGTTCGCCCTCCTGCCGGATTCCGTGCAGCCAATCGGTCTGGCCATCCTGTGCCGAGGCTGTGGCGACGAGGCCACCGACCACAAGAAGACCGGCAACGGCAATCGCTTTCCTGATCATCGACGAGGACTCCCTGAGGCGGCGGGTTCCCGCCGCCATTTTTGGCTTTCCACACTCAGCCTATCATAGATCACGCGGCCCCCGGTTGTCACAAGCTGGACATGTTGCGATCCGAAGCCGCGGCCTCGCGATCTCCGTGGACCGGGTGATGTCGAGCGCCCGCCAACCGGCCGTGGCATCCGCAATCAGCCGGGTGCGGCGAGCGAGGGGCGGCCGGTTTTCCGGCCGCCCGCCAAGCGATTGGTGCCCGTCCGGTTCAGGCCATGTCCTGGGCCACCGTCGTTTCGATCGGCGCCAAAACCTGACCGCGCATGCTGGCTTCGAAGGCGCGGAGACGCTTGAAGATCGAGATGAGTTCGACGACCGTTCCCCAGGAATTGACCAGGTACTGGAACGATCCCCTGACCTGACCGAAGGCGTTGAGGATCTGGTTGAGGACGCCAAGGGTAATGCTGCCCGCCACGATTGCCGGGCCGAGGATAATATACGGAAAGATGTTGTCGGTCTGGAGATAGACGATGCGGCCGATATTGAAGTAGACGAAGTTGAGATAGAGCCGGAAGTAGTTCCGGCGGACATTTCGGAACAATTGCGTTGCCGTGGGCGGATCGGCCCGCGCGGCGTTGTCCTCACCCAGCACCAGCTCCTTCCGGTAGGCCGCCTCGACCCGCTGGTTGCGGAATTCGAGGCCCGGCAGCCGAATCCCGACCAGTGCCACGATACCGGTTCCGACCAGCGACCAGATGACCGCCACCCAGACCAGAGCGTTGGGGATGGATCCGATCAGAGGCAGTTCCGTGACGTTGGCGGACAGGGTCACCAGGACGGGCAGAAAAGCAATCAGGGTCATGACGGCGTCGATGAGATTGGCCCCCATCCCCTGCAGCACGGCGGCAAACCGCATGGTGTCTTCCTGCACGCGCTGCGAAGCGCCTTCGACCGTGCGCAACTGCTGCCAGTGTTCCATGTAGTAGTTGTTCATGGCCGTTCGCCAACGGAACACCCAGTGCGCCATGAAGTAATTGATCATCACGCCCACGGCGATCGCAAGGAAGGCGATCTCGGCGAAGGTGATCAGCTCCGCATAGAAGTCGCTTAGCGCCACTTGGTCGGGCTGCGTCAGCGCCGCCTGGATGAGGTTGTAGAACGGATTGTACCAGGCGTTGATCGCAACACTTACCTGTACCTGAAAATAGATGACAAAGATTATCAGCGCCGAGCCCGGAATGGACCACCATGCCCACGGGTGGGGTGACAGGTAAATCCACGCGCCGGCAAACAGCGCGACCGCGACGAAGAAATAT
>CAYOBK010000195.1:0-5925 GCA_964402275.1 uncultured Bauldia sp. | reverse complement strand
ACGCCGAGCAGGAGCAGCGCTCGCGACGGCAGCGTGAAGCGGAGCCGCGTGATCGGGCGGGTTGCCGGCGGGAGATACCAGCCGCGGATCAGCGCCGCGGCGAGCGCCAGCGCCGCCAGCGCCGCCGCCGCAGACCAGCTTGCAGCCGAACCGAGGCCGACAAGCACCGCGCCGGCTCCGGCCCCCGCGAGGCCGCCGATGCTGTAGAGGCCGTGGAAGCCGGACATGGACGGCTTGCCGAGCGCCATTTCGAGGCGTGCCGCCTCGTTGTTCATGGAAACGTCGAGCGTGCCTGCCGCCGCCCCGAGGAGGAGGGCGGCGAGGAAGAGCAGCGGGAGCGACGGCGCCAGAATCGGCAGCGCGGCGGCGATGGGCATCAGGACCGCCGCCGCTGCCGAGATGGCGTGGGAGCCGAAACGTGCGATCGCCCACCCGGTCGCCGGCATCGCCGCCATCGCTCCGGCCGAGAGCGTGAGCAAGACAATGCCGAGAACGCCTTCCGATAGTTCGAGGCGGTCGCGGACGATCGGGATGAACACCGCCCAAAGGCCGATGCCGGCGCCGAGGTTGAAGAAGGCGAGATAGATTGCGAACCGGGCCGCCAGCAGAACACCAACGGCTCTGGGGACCGAAAGAAACGGCATGATGCCCGCTGATCGGGGAGGCTGCTTTGACCTGCGGGAGACGCACTACCATCCCGGCGGTCGTCCCGCCAGACAATCGCGCTCGGCTGCTAGGCGTTTCGGCCCACCACAAGCGTCCGGGTGCCGCGCATATCCAGGGTCGAACGCGTCGGCGTCCGCACGAACCTCAGCACGACGTTGTCGCAGCGGGCGCATCGCAGGATTGCCCCCATCGTCCCGCCATAAACGCGAATCGCACCGATCTCCGCACTGGTCGCGCATCCGTCGCAAGTAATGACGGCGGACGTGATGTCGATGGCGAACAGCTCGGCCAGCACGCCGCCCACGGCGTTGCCGTCGAGTGGAAGGACGTCGTCCACTGCTTGCTGTTTACCCGGCATTTGTCAGACTCCCGTTGGCCCGAAACGCTCGGTTTTCACCGCCTCGGCCGGATGGCCGAGTTCGACCAGATAGCGCGCCGCGGCTTCGACGAGACCGGTCGGCCCGCAAATGTAGATCCTCGGCCTCTCGCTTGGCAGGAAGCCGTTTCGCGCCAGCATGTCGCGATCGATGAGCCGGCTCTCGCCGGTCCAGCCCGCCGGCTGCGCGTCGGTGAGCGTGTGGATGACGCGCAAGCGATCGTCGCCGGCGAGCCGCTCCAATTCTTCGCGATAGATGATGTCGCCCGCGGTGCGCGATGAGTAGACGAGGCGCGCCGGCGCGGTCGCCCCGTTGGCCGCCCGATCGCGGAGCATTGCCATCAGCGGAACGACGCCCGACCCGCCGGCGATCAGCATCAGCGGTTCCGGCATGGTCGGTCGCCACACGAAATGGCCGCCGATCGGACCGCGAATTTCGAAGCGGTCGCCGGGCCGTGCGTCGGCCGCCAGGTAGCTCGAAACCTCGCCTTCGTCGAGCCGCTGGATCGTCAGCTCGAGCCGCTTCGCGCCGGGCGGCGAGGCGATCGAATAGCTGCGCTGCGCCTGATAGCCGTCCTCCGCCGTAAGGCGGACGTCGACATGCTGCCCGGCGATGTGACCCGGCCAGGCGGGCACGTCCAGAAAGAGGCTGCGGACTCGAGGCGTCTCGTCGCGGTATTCGACGATCTCGGCGACCAGCCAGTTGGCGCGGCGAGTGCCGACCGCCGGCCCGTCAGTCGCCCGCATAGCGCTGCTCCCGCCAGGGGTCGCCGTAGATGTGGTAGCCGGCCGATTCCCAGAAGCCGGGCTCATCGGTGGGGATGAATTCGAGCGAGCGCACCCATTTTGCGCTCTTCCAGAAGTAGAGGTGCGGGACCAGCAGCCGGGCCGGGCCGCCATGCGCCGGCGCAAGCGGCAGCCCGTCGTATTCCGTTGCGATCATCGCCTTGCCGTCGAGGAGATCCTCGACCGGCACGTTGGTCGTGTAACCGCCGTCGCTGTGGGCCATGACATAGGGCGTTGGCGGATCGTCGATCCCTGCCGCCGCGAACAGATCGTCGATGGTCACACCGCGCCAATCCGTGTCGAGCTTCGACCACGACGTGACGCAGTGGATGTCGACAGTCTTCCTCGTCTGCGGCAGGTCCGACAAGGACGACCAGTCCCAGCGCGCAAGCTCACGGCCGTCCTCGTTGAGCGAGAAGGTCCAATCCGCGAGATTGGCGCGCGGCGTCGGGCCGGCCGACAAGACCGGGAAATCGCGGGTGATGTGCTGTCCGGGCGGCACCCGGTCATTGTCTGTCCCTTGCCGCCGCGATCGGAACCCGCGCGAAATCGGTGGCTCGTCCATCGGTCGGCCCCATACAACGCTGAAGCTGCGCACAATACCGCAAGTTCGGCGGGGAGTCCGTGTCGGCTTGCGGCATGCCGATCCGTTCGACCGGAGGCCGGCGTCGACCTCGGTTGTCGCGGGGCCGATCGGATCGCTGTGTGCAAACGGGACGAAGTGAACGGCGGCGGAGCGTCCGGGACTCCGCCGTTAACCTTTCGTTAACCATACGGTCGCACGGTCGTATTGGCGGTAAGTCCCCGCTCCGGCTCACTTTCCCAGCCAAACCCGGGCCACAGGAGCGGTGACGTGTCGGTGGGGTTTGTTGATGGAGATTCTGGTTGTCGTCCTCCTGGGTATAGCCGGTGCGAGTTTCCTGGTTGCGATCGGGATTGGAGTGAAGGCGCTGATTGAGCCCGCCCGGGGCCGCGATCGCGCCTAAGTCAGAAGTCGGTGGAAAGTGTTCGGGTCTAGCGGAGGGCGGCGGCGATATTGCCGCCGTCCACCGTCGTCACGCTACCGGTCGTCTTCAGCGCGAGAGCCTGGTGCAGAAAGGCCTGCGCCACGTCGTCGGCCGTGACCTCGAGGCCGAGGAGGTTTCCGGACATGTACTCCGCCTCGCTGACGCCGCGTGCGGCGGACCGTTCGGTGATCATCAAGTCGTCGAGGATGCCGGAGCGGATGCGGTCGGCATTGACGGCGTTGGACCGGATGCCGGCAGACCCGTAGTCGACCGCATATTGCCGCGAGAGGAACAGCGTCGCCGCCTTGGGGAGTCCGTAGGCGCCGAAATTCCGCCCCGGGTTCACGGCCTGCTTCGAAACGTTGAACAGGAGCGCGCCGCCGGTGCCTTGCGCCACCATGATCTTCACCGCGGCCCGCGCGACGTTCTGATGCCCGAAGAAATTGAGCTCGAAGCTTTGGCGCAGCGTCCTGTCGTCGAGCTCGCCGATCTTTCCCTGCCAGGCGGCTCCCGCATTCGACACCAGGATATCGAGCCCGCCGAAGGCCCGGACGACGCTCTCAAATGCTGCCGCCACGGAACCCCGATCCGTAACGTCGCATTCTAGCCCGAGGGCGAACCGGCCGATCGAGGCGGCGGCCTCCGTTGCCTTCGCGCCGTCGATGTCGAGGAGGGCGACTTCGGCGCCGTTGGCGGCGAAGCATCTCGCGGTCGCGGCGCCGATCGTCCCGGCCCCGCCGGTGATCGCCGCGATCTGCCCCTGCAGCGGCTTGCCGGCCGCCTTCGACAGCTTGGCCTGCTCCAGCGACCAGTACTCCATTCGGAACAGCTCGCTCTCCGGCAGGCAGGCATAGCGCCCGGCCGCCTCGGCGTCGGTGATCGTCCCGATGGTCGCCTCGGCAATATCGGCGGCAACCGCGGCGGCGCGCGCGCCGCTGCCGACGCCGAACGCACCGAGGCCGGGGACGAGGATGACGCGCGGCATCGGGTCGAGCATCGTCTTCGGATCGTCGGGGTTGGTATTGTTGGCCGTGAAATAGGCGCGATAGTTGGCGGCAAACGCGCGAACCGCCTCGCGCACCGCCTCGGCGAACGCGTCGAGCTTGCCGGCTTCAGCCGGCGGCACGATCAGCGGCCGGTTCTTGGTGCGGATGATGTGGTCCGGAGTCACCACGCCGCGGCAGGCATAGTCGGCCACATCGGCGCCGCCGACATAGTTGAGGATTGCCGCGCTCGATCGGTGGTCGAGGATCATCCGCCGCCACGCCCCACCGCCGGCAGACTCCGCGACGGCGCCCCGAAGGAGCGGCGCCACGTCTGCAACCGGCGCCAGCGATTTCGGCAGGGCGCGCGCGGTGAAACTCTTCACGCCGGCCGCCGCAATCCGTGCTTCCGCGCGCGACACCATCTCGATCATCAGTTCGTAAGATTCGCGCGCCGTGTCGGCGAAGGTAAAGATGCCATGCTTGTCGAGGATGAGACCCTTGACGCCGGGCGCCGCTTCGTAGGCGCCGGCCGCAGCCTTGGAGAGCGCGAATCCCGGCATGATGTAGGGGATGAACGCCATCTCGTCGCCCCATACCTCGCCGGCAATGTCGGCACTATTCGCCTGATCGACCAGGCTGAGGACGGCATTGGCGTGCGTATGATCGACGAATTTGTGCGGCAGGAAAGCATGCAGCAGCGTCTCGATCGACGGCGTCGGCGCGGCGTTGTCGAGGAGCGCGAGGCGCACCTGGTTCACCATCTCCTCGTCGGTCAGCCTGTCGAGCGACCTGAGCCGGCGGAGCGGCGCCAGCTTCACCGCGGGATGGCCGGCCGGCTCGATCGTCGCCATGTCAGAGCCCGATCCCTTGACGCAGATGACGTCGTCCGACTCGCCGACGCCGCCCGTCATCCTCGTTTTGACCGACGTGTTGCCGCCGCCGTGAAGGACTAGCGCCGGGTCGCCGCCGAGCAGCCGCGCCGTATAGACAAGAAGGGAGAGGTCCTCGTTGATGCCGGCGTCGCGATAGCGCGCAACGAAACCCCCGGCGTCGCGGTCCGACCAGCGGCTCTTCATGCATTCGCCCCGGGGCCGAACAGCTTGGCGAGATTCACCGCGTAAGGCGGCCGGACGATGCCGCGTTCGGTAATCAGTCCAGCGACCAGCACGTGTGGCGTGACATCGAAGGCGGGGTTGCGCGTCCTGACGCCCGCGGCTGCGGTCCGCACGCCGGCGAACGAGGTGACCTCGTCGCCATCCCGCTCCTCGATCGGGATTTCGGTGCCGGTCGGGCAGTCGAGGTCGATCGTCGAGGATGGCGTTGCGACGTAGAACGGAATGCCGAAATGATCGGCGATGATCGCGACCCCGAGCGTTCCGATCTTGTTGGCGACATCGCCATTGGCGGCGACGCGATCGGTGCCGGTGATCACCAGATCGATCGCGCCCGACTGCATCATCGACGCCGCCATCGAATCGGTGATCAGCGTCACGTCGGCGCCGGATTGCGTCAACTCCCAGCTGGTGAGGCGCGCCCCCTGCAACAGCGGCCGGGTTTCGTCGGCAAAGACGCGGAAGCCGATGCCCCTTTCGAGCGCGAGATAGAGCGGCGCCGTCGCCGTGCCGACGCCCGACGTGGCGAGTGCACCGGCGTTGCAGTGCGTCAGCACGCCGGCGCCTTCGGTGATGAGGGGGAGACCGGCCTCGCCGATGCCGCGGCAGAGCGCCTGATCTTCGTGATGGATGCGGATCGCTTCGTCCACGAGAAGGTCATATAACGACGTTGAATCTTCGACTTGTGCATCGCCCGCCGCGCGCTGCAGGCGGCGGAGCGCCCAGCGGAGGTTCACCGCGGTCGGACGCGCGGAGTCCAGATAGGCTGACTGTTCTTCGATCGCGCGGCGAAAAGCGGCGAGGGACTCGGACCGGAACGGCTTCAACGCGACGCAGAGCCCGTAGGCCGCCGCGACGCCGATCGCCGGAGCACCGCGGACCCTGAGCACGCGGATCGACCGCCAGACATCGGCGGCGGTGGCCTGCCTCTCCGTCACGATCTCATGAGGCAGCCGCGTCTGGTCGAGCAGATGGAGGTCTCCGTCCCGCCA
>CAYOBK010000194.1:0-12793 GCA_964402275.1 uncultured Bauldia sp. | reverse complement strand
GCCGGCATGGCGCTGGTGGCGCTGTCCATGGTGGTGATGCTGCCGGTGACCGCCGATGCCGCTCCATTGGCGCGCGAGGATCTTGCCTTCGCCCTGTCGGTCGTCCTTCTCGGCCTTCTCCTGATGGTCACCCGCCGCAATGCCGTCGGTCAGGTCGTCGGCTTCATGTCGCTGGAGAACGGCCTGGTGCTGGCGGCGACCGGCGCGCGCGGCATGCCGCTGGTGGTCGAGATCAGCGTCGCCTTCTCGATCCTCATTGCCTTCATCGTCATCGGCATCTTCCTGTTCCGCATCCGCGAGCGCTTCGATACGGTCGACGTGCTGGCGATCGACCGGCACCGGGGCGAGACCGAGTGAGCGGCCTGTCCCTCAACGCCACTACCGCGATCCTGGCGATTCCTTTGGTCGCCGCGGCGGTGCTCGCCCTGCTGCCCGGCTACCGGCTTTCTGCCAGAGTCAATGCGTTCGCTTCGCTCCTGACCCTTGCGGCGGCGGTATGGCTCTTCGCCGGCGAGCGCCCGCCGCCCGGCCAGTATCTTTTCGTCGACGACCTCAACATCGTCTTCATCGCGCTCAACACCTTCGTCGGCTTCACGACGAGCGTCTTCAGCGCCGGCTACATCGCCCATGAGCTGGAGACCGGGCGCCTTACCCCGGCTTACCTCCGCTTCTACCATGCGATGTTCCAGCTCCTGATGTTCGGCATGAACCTCGCTTTGGTCGCCGACAACATCGGCCTGATGTGGGTGGCGATCGAGCTTGCGACGCTGACCACGGTGGTGATGGTCGGCATCTACCGCACGCACGCCGCGCTCGAAGCGGCATGGAAGTACTTCATTCTGGGGAGCGTCGGCATCGCGCTCGCGCTGTTCGGCACGATCCTTGTCTACCTCACCGCGCAGCCCGTGGTCGGCGAGGGTCTCGACGCAATGACCTGGACCGTTCTCGTCCAGCGCGCCGCCGATTTCGATCCCGCGCTCCTCAACCTTGCCTTCGTGTTCCTTCTCCTCGGCTACGGCACCAAAGTGGGCCTGGCGCCGCTGCACGCCTGGCTGCCGGACGCGCATGCCGAGGGGCCGACGCCGATCTCCGCCGTTCTCTCCGGCCTCCTCCTCAACGTTGCGCTCTATGCCGTGCTCCGGTTCAAGCTGCTGCTGGCGGCCAATCCTGAAGCGGTCGCGTCCGGCCCGCTGATGATCACGCTGGGCCTCGGCTCGCTGATCTTCGCCGCGTTCATGCTGTACCGCCGGCGCGACGCCAAGCGGCTCTTCGCCTATTCCTCGATCGAGCACATGGGGATCGTCACCTTCGCTTTCGGCATCGGCGGGCCGATCGCGAACTTCGCCGGTCTCTTGCATATGGCCATGCACAGCCTGACCAAATCGGGGATCTTCTATGCGGTCGGCCACATCGCTCAGGTCAAGGGGACGCAGAAGATCGCCGAAATCCGTGGCCTCACGGAGTCCCACCCCGTGCTCGGCTGGGGCCTTGTCATCGGTGTTGCCGCGATCGCCGGACTCCCGCCCTTCGGCATCTTCATGACCGAGTTCCTGATCGTGACCTCGACATTCGCCCGCCAGCCGCTGCTCGCAATCCCGCTGGTCTTCGGCCTTCTCGTCGGCTTCGGCGCGCTGATGCTGCGCCTCTCGGCGATGGCGTTTGGCGAAGCGAACGGTCCCGCCGGCCCGCCACGCGCCTCCTTCGTGCCGATGTATGTCCACTTCGGCCTCGTCCTTGCGGGCGGGCTGTTCCTGCCGGCCGCCCTGGTCGCCTGGTTCCAGAACGTCGCCGGACTGCTCGGCTGATGGGCGCGCTTGCCGACATAGTCGCAAACGGCCGGCCGGTCGAGGCTCACCGGCCCTGGCCGCGCGCTGTCGTCGGCGCCGACGCCTGGCGGGCGGCGGGCACCGCCCTCGCGGCAGGGGACGGAACACTGCTTGGCCTGTGGGGAGACGACGAGGCGGTACACATGGCCGTCCGCGACCTCGCCGGATTCTGCGCCGTCCTCACCTGCGTTTGCCCCGACGGCAGCTTCCCCTCGATCGCTGCCGCCCATGCGCCGGCGATCCGTCTGGAGCGTGCGATCCGCGACCTCTTCGGCCTGACGCCTCTCGGCCTTCCCGATGAGCGGCCCTGGCTCGACCACGGCCGGTGGGAAAGCGCGCCGCCGTCGCGCCGCATCGGCGCGGTGGGCGCATCCGCCAACGCGCCTTACCCCTTTCTTCCTGCCGAGGGCGAGAGCCTGCACCAGATACCGGTCGGCCCGGTGCATGCCGGCATCATCGAACCGGGACATTTTCGCTTTACCGCAAGCGGCGAGACCGTCGTTCGCCTCGACGAACGACTCGGTTACGTCCACAAGGGCGTCGAAGGCCTGATGGCTGGCGGCGACCTCGCGCGCGCGGCGAGGCTCGCGGGGCGAGTGTCGGGCGACAGCACCGTTGCCTACGCCCTCGCATTCGCCCGCGCCGTCGAGGCGGCGCTCGGCGTTGACGTGCCGGCGCGGGCGGTTTGGCTTCGGGCGCTGATGGCCGAACTCGAGCGCGTCGCCAACCATTTCGGCGACATCGGCGCGATCTGCAATGACGCGGCCTTCGCCATCCTCCACGCCCATTGCGCGGTGCTGCGCGAGAAGGTGCTGCGATTTGCCGGCAGGGAATTCGGCCACCGCCTTATGATGGACACGATCGCGCCCGGCGGCGTCGCTGCCGACCTGGGCGCCGATGCCCGGCTGGCGCTGGCCGCGCTCGTTCTCGAGCTTCGCAGTCGCTTCGCTACCCTCGTGAAGGTCTACGATCACTCGGCCTCCTTGCTCGACCGCACCGTCGGCACCGGCGAATTGAAGCCCGACCTCGCCGCCAGATTCGGCGCCGGCGGCTTCGTCGGCCGGGCCTCGGGACGGACCTTCGACGCCCGCGCGGATCCCGGCTACGCGCCTTACGACCTCCTCGGCGTGACCGTCCCAACGCTGGACCGCGGCGACGTGAATGCGCGGGTTTGGATCCGCGTGCACGAGGTTGAGGCAAGCCTGACGCTGATCGACCGGATCGTCGATGGGCTGCCCGGCGGGCCGCTCGCAACGTCGGTGACGGCCGGCACCGGAGAGGGCGTCGCACTGATCGAGGGCTTCCGCGGCGACGTGCTCGCCTGGGTCCGGCTCGGTGCCGACGGCCGGATAGCACGCTGCCATCTTCGCGATCCGTCCTGGTTCCAGTGGCCGCTCCTCGAGGCCGCCATCGAAGGCAATATCGTCGCCGACTTCCCGCTGGTGAACAAATCCTTCAACTGCTCCTATTCCGGACACGACCTGTAGCCATGCGCCGTCTGCTGCTTCAGGGCCTGCGCCGCCCGCTGACCGAACCGCCGCCGGACGCCGAGATAGCGCGGCTTGCCGCCGAACTCCGCGCCGCCGCGAAGCAGCGCCTCGGACGCAGCTTGTCGATCCGCGAGGTCGACGCCGGCTCCTGCAACGGCTGCGAGCTGGAGATCCACGCCCTCGGCAACGCCCTCTACGACCTCGAACGGTTCGGCCTCCGTTTTGTGGCATCTCCGCGCCATGCCGATGTGCTGATGGTGACCGGCCCGGTCACCCGCAATATGCGCGAGGCGCTGGAGCGCACCTGGGCCGCGACGCCGGACCCGAAATGGGTCGTGTCGGTGGGCGACTGCGCCCGGGATGGCGGCGTCTTCGCCGGCTCTTACGCCGTTGCCGGCGGCGTGTCGGCGGTCGTCCCGGTCGACCTCCACATCCCCGGATCGCCGCCTTCGCCGGCGGCGCTGCTCACCGGGCTTGTCGCCCTTCTCCAAGGCGCCCACGCTTCGGGTCGGGCGTCATGAGAGTGTTGCCCGTGTCCGGAACGATCTGTCACCTACGTCACAGGCCGCTCAATCCAGCGGAATCGAGGACCGTTCAGTGCCGCGGCTTGAACGCGAGACAGGAGCGGGTCAGGCCCGCCGGTCATATTGGGTTGCCATCGGCGTCAACGAGCAGGCCGTCGCCACGCGACAGAAGAAATGATCATTGACGAGCAATTCCACGCGCCGCGAACACCGATAGCCGTCGTCGCAATCGGCGATTCCGGTGAGTCCCTCCTCGTGCGGTCGATCCTTGAAAACCTCGGCGCCTCCGTGACGCTACATCTGATCGGCACGCCGGAGGATTTTCTTCGCGTTCTCGGACAAGGCGAATCGGCGCCGCGTTACGTTGTTATCTGCGGGCACGGGGATGAGAACGGCTTCGTCTTCGGCGAGTACACCGAAGGCATCGACGTATCGGCGCTGACGAACGGCTCGATGCCGCCCGCGGCGATCGCCGCGCGTGTCGCGCTGCCCGGCCGGATTGTCGTCAGCACCGCCTGCTACTCCGGAACGCCGGCGTTTTCAGAAGCCTTCCATGCCGGACGAGTCGCCGCCTATATCGCGCCTGACGGTGATCCTGACGGAGCCGCTGCGGCGCTGTTCGTCCACCTTCTCTTTCACCGCCTGCTGCACAAGGGCGTCGCGCCGAACGAAGCCTTCCGCGAGGTTCTGGAACACGACGAGGAGTTCCGCATGTTCACCATTTCGGCGTTCTAGTCGGCGATCGGCCCCCCCCCGCGCCTCGCCTCTCGCAGCAGAGATGACTGAAAATGACGCCTTGCTTGCTCCATCCACCTCGTCAGCGAACCCCCTCAAGGCGGGAGAGATGTCGTCCGGTCAGCGTATCCCCTTTCATCGCGAGATCCGCAGGCGGACCCGAAAAGACAACGCGTCCGCCGTCATGGCCGGCGCCGGGGCCGATATCGATCACCCAGTCGGCGCGGGCGATGACGTCCAGATTATGCTCGATGACGATTACCGATCTGCCGCCATCGACGAGCCGGTCGAGGAGGCCTGCCAGATGCTCGATGTCCTGGAGATGGAGGCCGGTCGTCGGTTCGTCGAGAACGTAGACTTCGGTGTTGCTGCTCATTTCCGTCGCCAGTCGGAGACGCTGGCGTTCGCCGCCCGACAGGGTATTCAAGGTCTGCCCCAGAACCACATATCCCAGCCCGACGTCGACAAGCCGCTGCAGAACTTCGCGCACCGCCCGCTCCGGCGCGAAGAAGCCGGCAGCCTCTTCGACCGTCATGTCGAGCACATCCGCGATGCTTTTGCCGCGGAGCCGATAGTCAAGCACGGCGTCGGTGAAACGGCGTCCTTCGCAGAGGTCACAAGTGCTGACCACGCCGGAGACGAAGGCTAGGTCGGTATAGAGCACGCCGAGGCCTTTGCACTTCGGACAGGCGCCCTCCGAATTTGGGCTGAAGAGGCCGGGTTTCACGTTGTTGGCCTTGGCGAAGGCGCGCCGCATGGGGTCGGCCACACCGGCATAGGTGGCCGGATTGGAGCGGCGCGAGCCGCGAATGGCCGACTGATCGATGAACGCGACCGACTTGTCGCTCCTGGGCATGCAGCCATGGATGAGCGAGCTTTTGCCCGACCCGGCGACGCCGGTGACGGCGACGAGCACGCCGAGCGGAATGTCGACCGATACGTCTTGCAGATTGTGCAGCCGGGCGTTTCGGACCGGAATGAATCCGGTCGGCTGGCGCACCGCGTCCTTGAGCCGCGTGCGCCGTTCCAGATACCGGCCGGTCGCCGTCCCCGACGCCAGAAGCCCGTCATAGTCGCCCTGATAGACGATCTCGCCGCCGTGGGATCCCGCTCCCGGACCGATGTCGACCAAGTGGTCGGCGATCCGCATCACGTCTGGATCATGCTCGACGACGAGCACCGTGTTGCCCTTGTCGCGCAGCTGCCGCAGCAGCGTGTTCATCCGCTCGACGTCGTGCGCGTGGAGACCGATCGTCGGCTCGTCGAAGACATAGGTAATGTCGGTCAGCGCCGAGCCGAGATGACGGACCATCCTCACCCTTTGGGACTCACCGCCGGACAGCGTCGACGTTGCGCGATCAAGGCTCAAATATGCGAGCCCAATGTCGATGAAGTGGGCGAGAACGGCACCGAGACTGTCGATAATCGGCTTCGCTCCAACGGCTTCGATGGCATGGAGCCACGCAGCGAGGTCGGTGATCTGCATCGCTGCGCATTCGGCAATGTTCTTGCCGCCGACCCGCGAGGAGCGCGCCATCGCGTTCAGCCGGCTCCCGCCGCACGCCGGGCAGGTCTGGCGCGTGAAGATCCGCTCATACTCGGCCCGGACATGGGGCTGCATCGCCTCCGGATCCTTGCCGCCAAGCGAGCGCTTGAGCTTGGGCACCACGCCCTGATAGGTGAGGTTGATCTTGCCGACCTTGACCTTCCGGCCGTCGTCGAGATTGAGAAGCTTCTCCCGCTCCTCCTTGGTGTATTTCCTGATCGGCTTGTCCATCTCGAAAAAGCCGGAACTCCGGTAGATTTCCCACCACCAGTTGTCGACCGCAAAATCCCTTGGCAGCAGCGCCCCGTCGTTGAGCGACTTCGACTCGTCGATCACCGCCGCCATGTCCATTGCCGACACCTGGCCGATGCCGTCGCATTCGGGGCACATCCCTCCTGCGATTGTAATGTCACGCGATTCCGTCTCACCGCCTCCCCGCTCCAGCGTCACCTCGCCCTGTATGGTGCCCGCCGGGACGTTGAAGCTGAAGGCGCTGGCCGGACCGACATGCGGCACGCCGAGCCGGCTGAATATGATGCGCAGCATCGCGTGCGCATCGGTGGCCGTGCCGACGGTCGAGCGCGGATTGGCGCCCATCGGCTCCTGATCGACGATGATCGCCGCCGTCAGTCCTTCAAGGACATCGACATCCGGCCGCGGCGGCGTGTCCATGAAGCCCTGGATGAACGCCGTATAGGTCTCGTTGATGAGGCGCCGGCTCTCCGCGGCAAGCGTGTCGAAGACGATCGAGCTCTTGCCCGACCCCGACACCCCGGTGAACACGGTTAGGCGGCGCTTCGGGATGTCGAGCGAGACGTTCCTGAGATTGTTCTCTCGCGCCCCGCGAATGCGAATGGCGCCGTAGTCGGGAGAGGCCATCGGCTGGTCCTGTGACGTCTGGTCGGGCGGGGTGATCGTTGGGCATTAGATGCCCGGCACCGGGAAATCAAGCGCGGCAGAGCGACCGACCCCGCCGAAGGATGGAGCCCCGCGGCAAGATCGGTCCTCAGCGCACCGCTTTCCGCACCAGCGCGGCGAGCTTCGCCTCGTCGGCGGCCGACAATTTCTTCAACGCGAATGCGGTGGCCCACATGTCGCCGTCGTCGAGCCTCGCATCTTCGTTGAAGCCGAAGGCGGCGTACCGCGTCTTGAACTTCGATGCGGGCGTGAAGAAGCAGACGACCTTGCCGTTCCTGTTGGCGTAGGCGGGGCATTCCGTACCAGGTCTTCGGCGACAGGTCCGGCGCGTTGGCCCTGACGATTGCGTGGAGCCGAGTGGCGATAGCGCGATCCTTCGCCGGCATCGCGGCGATTTTGGTAAGGACGTCGGCCTCCCCGTCAGCCTTCGCGCCGCGCCGGGATTGCGCCTTCCTCTCCTGAAGCGTCTCCTTCAGTGCGGCGAGTTCCGCGTCCGACAATCCCTCCGGCGAATCGCTTCGTCGGGAGGCGCGTTTCGTTGATTTCCGCGTGTCCTTCATTGCTGTCTCCATCTGACCACTCCTACCAGTTCAACTGGGTGATTTGAACGAGATTGCCGCAGGTGTCGTTAAGCTGGGCGATGGTCGAGCCGGTCGTGTCGGTCGGCGGCATGGTGAACTTGGCGCCGCGCGATTTGATCCGCTCGTAGTCGCCTTTGACGTCGTCGCTGTAAAACATGACTGCGGGCTGGCCTTGCTTGAAGATGGCGTGCTGGTAGGCCTTGGCCGCCGGGTTGTCGTTGAGCGCGAGCTGCAGTTCGGTTCCGTCCGGCTCGTCGGGCGAGGCCACTGTCAGCCAGCGGTATGGCCCGTTGCTGAAGTCGGTCTTCTTCGTCAGGCCAAGCACGTCGGTGTAGAAATGGAGCGCCTTCTCCTGGTCGTCCACATAAACGCTGGTCAACTTGATCTTCATTTTCTGCTCCTCCGTTTTTCACGTGATCCTTTGCCGCTCGTCCGCCGGTGCCGCTTGGACCGGCATTCTCACTCCATCCGCGCCAGGACCGCTTCGAGCGCCGCCAGGAATCCGTGCCAACTGGCCGTGGCGCCCTTGAGGGCCTGCGGCTGGTCCGGCCGGAAACCCGACTGCTCCATCCGCAAGCGGGTTCCCGTGCCCGTCGCCGTCAGCGTAAAGGTCACGACGCTCTCGAGGCCGAAGGCGTCCCACGTGTAGGACAGCGTTCGATTCGTCTCGACCTCTTTGACCTCACAGTCGATGACGACGCTCACCTCCGGCGTCGGATCGCGCCGCAGATTGAAGTGATGACCCACGACCGGCTTGAAATCGCTTTTCATCAGCCACTCTTCGATCAGATGCGGTTGGGTGAGCGCCCGCCAGATCTTTTCCGGCGGATGGGGGAACTCGCGCTCGACGACGACGGAGCGCGTTTTGGCCGGCGCCTCGTTCATTGGTCCATCCTCCTCAGGAGATCTTCGAGGTCGTCGAACCGCCTCTCCCAAAACCCCGCCATCTGGCCCGTCCAGTCGATCAGCGGCGCCAGCGCGCCGAGCTGGGCGCTGTAATGCGTGTGCCGGCCCTCGTGGCGATCGCGCACCAGCCCCGCCTGCCTCAGAACCCGAAGATGCTTGGATACGACCGGTTGCGAGACGCCGGCCTTCGCCGTCAACGCCCCGACCGTCTTGTCTCCTTCGCGGCACAGCCGCTCGAAGAGAGCCCGCCGCGTCGGATCGGCAAGCGTCCTGAAGAGCACGTCGTGGGCGTCCGGCATTTGGGATCGATACCCCTGTGGCTATGGATCATACCCATAGCCACAGGGGTATGCGTGAGTCAAGCCCGGCCGGCGATGTGCGGCCGGGCGGCTCGCATGCCTTCGTCGGTTACCATCGCCAGCGCTTCCTCGCCCGTCACCGCCGGACTGAACAGAAACCCCTGGCCGATGCGGCAACCCTCGTTTTGCAGGAATGCCAGCTGCTCGGCCGTCTCGACGCCCTCGGCCGTGGTCTCGAGCCCGAGTCCGCGGCCGATGCCGATGATGGCGCGGACAAGCGTGGCCTGATCCTGGTTCACCAGCGCCTGGCCGACGAAGCTGCGGTCGATCTTGATTTTGTCGAACCGGAAATGGCTGAGCTGCGCGAGGCTGGAATAGCCGGTGCCGAAATCGTCCAGCGCGACGCGTACGCCGGCGGCGCGGAGATCCTCGAGGACGCGCTGCGCCGACTCGTACTCCCGGACGATCGCGCCCTCGGTGATCTCGATCACCAGCCGCGACGGCGCGATGCCGACCTCCGCCAGGACCTTCATCAGGCGCAGCCCGAGCGTCTTGTCCCTGAGCTGCAGCGGCGAGATGTTGAATGACAGGCTGACGGAAGGAGGCCATTTGACCGCCTCGCGGCATGCCTTGGTGAAGAGCATATCGGACAATTGGCTGATCAGCGCGGCGTCCTCGGCGACCTGAATGAAGACAGCCGGAGGAATCTCGCCGATTTCGCTGTCGGACCATCGTGCCAGCGCTTCGAAGCCGATCAGATCCCGGCTGCCGATGTCGATGATCGGCTGGAAGTGGACGTCGACCGCATCCTCGCGAATCGCCCTGCGAAGCGCGTTTTCGATCCGCACCCGATCGCGAACGACCGCATCCATCGACGGCTCGAAGAACCGGACCTGGCCCCGCCCTTCCTGCTTGGAGCGGTAGAGCGCCAGGTCCGCGCGCTGCATGAGCGCCGTCGGCGTGGCGGCGTCGCCCGGAAACATGGAAATTCCGATCGACACGCCGACCTCGACGTGCCGGTCGCCGATCTCGATCGGCGTGGCGATGGCCGTGGCAACCCGCTGCGCCAGCGCCGCCGCGTGACCGGGTCGGCCGGCCGAGCGTGCGACCAGCACGAACTCGTCGCCGCCGAGACGGGCCGCAAAGTCGCCCTCGCGCATCTCGGCCTGCAGGCGATCGCCAATCGCCACCAGCAAGGCGTCGCCGGTTGCGTGGCCGTGCACGTCGTTGACGAACTTGAAGTTGTCGAGGTCGACCAACAGGACCGCGAAGGTGCTGTCTTCCTTTAGCGACTGCTCGACCAGGCGCCCGATCCTGACCTCGAAGGAACGGCGATTCGGAAGGCCGGTCAGCGGATCGTTGAACGCAAGCCGTTTGACCTCGCCCTCGGCCTCGACCCGCCGGTTAGTCTCCCGACGGAGTTCGCGCAGCCGCCGGATGGAGTATACGAAGCCGGCCAATCCGGTGACGGCCACGACCAGGATGATTTCGTCGAGTTCCCACGATTCGTGTCCTTCGACGAATTCGACCAGCAGCGCGAAACCGTCATGGGCGATTGCGAGCGCCAGCCCGGACACTGCCAGGATGGCGATCACCAGCGCATCGATCCGCGCCTGCCGGCTCGCATGCCGCAACGGAATGCGCAGATGTGCGTGCTTCATGCCCGCCCCTCCTGCCGTACCGAGCGCCTAACGGCGGATCTTCGGCCCGGGTTTCTTCAGGATCCGGTAGCGATCCGGATCGAGGGGTCTGGGCGGCGGAGCAGCGTCGCCATTGTCGCCTTTATCGTCTGTCTTGACGCGGCCGGCCAGGGTCGCGCCGCGCCAGCGGTCGATAACGACGTCGATGAAATTGCGGTCGACGGTGCGGCCGAAATCCGCCTTGGCGTCGCTGACGGCCTCGCTGTGCGGCAGCGCTTCCTTCGGCAGTTCCTTGAACTTCAGGCGCGTCGGCAGCGCCACGCCTTCGCCGAACGCGAAGACCTCGCGCGTGCCGAGCGAGGGCACGAAGCTGAGGAGGCTCGAGCCCGCGTCCGACACCGCCGACTTGACGATGTTCTGATCGCGCTCATTGGCAAGGCGCATCACGAAGAACGTCGAGCACTGCGACAGGATCGTCGCGTCGAGCTCGGCCGGACGCTGGCTGATCAGACCGAGGAACACGCCGTATTTTCGCCCTTCCTTGGCGATGCGCGAGATCGCGCGCCGTGTCGGGCCGAAGCCGATATCGCGATTGGCCGACGCATAGCGGTGCGCCTCCTCGCAGACGAACAAAAGCGGCAGCGCGCCGTCGCTCCACAGGCCGAAATCGAACGCCATGCGGCCGAGCACCGACACAACCGAATCGACGACTTCGGCCGGGAAACCGGCCAGCTGCATGATCGTCATCGGCCGGTCCTGGATCGGCATCCGGAACAATTGTCCGAGCACCGAGGCCATCGTATCGCCGCCGACATTCGCCGCTTCGAACATGAATGTGTAGCGCGGATCGTTGAGGACGCTGGCGATGCGCTGCAGCAACTTGTTGTGCGTGGCACGGGACGACCGGTTCTCGAGCTTGCCCATCCGCTCGTCGATCAGCCTGACCAGGTCGGTGATACGGTACGGCACCGGCGTATCGACCGCATATCCGGGATCGCCGCGCTTCATCCGATCGAGAGTCGTGCCCTGTTCGTAGAGCCTCTTCGCCAGCGGGATGACGTCGGAAAGGATCTCGACCTCGTCGTCGATCGCCGGCCGGCCGCGATAGAAGACGTCGATGATCTCCTCGAAGTTGAACAGCCAGAAAGGCAGCTTGAGGTTCGCCGGCGTCAGCGTCTGAGCGCGATCGTCGAAGCAGTGCCCGTATTCGTTGTGCGGGTCGATCAGGAAGACCCTGAGATCCGGCCGCTGCGCCAAAATCTCCCGCAGGATGACCGCGACGCCCGACGACTTGCCGACGCCGGTCGTGCCGAGGATCGCGAAATGCTTCTGCAGCATTTCGTCGACATTGGCGTGGGCGTGGAGCCCGATGTCCTGATGCAATTGGCCGATGTCGATCACGTCGGGGCCGCCGAAGCCGAAGACGGTCTGGAGTTCGCTGTCGGTCACCAGCGACGCCGGGTCGCCGATCATCGGATAGACCGTCACCCCGCGCTGGAAACCCATCACCCCGTTGTGGTCCGCCTTGATCTCGCCGACGAGGTCGACATTCGCGGTGGCGTCGAGGCCCTGCTCGCGCGCGATCGGCAGGATTTCCAGCGAGACCTCGGTGATGACGCCGATGATGAGGGCCCTGCCGCTGCGAATTCCCAGGAAGTTGCCGACCGTCGCCCGCTCGGCGTTGTTGTCGCCGGTGCGCGTTGCCTTCTTCAGGCCGATGCTCGCCTTGGCGCCGCTGACCACAACGACCCGACCGATGGATTCGTCGACCCCGAATGACTCTTCGATCAGCCTCTGCGCTGCACTCAACTGCATGCGAAACCCCTCCGAAGGCGCTCGGCCGCTCGGCTTCCGTCGATGAAAGAATACGTCTTGACCACCGTTCACATTCGACTGCCGCGATTGAATTTCGGTTAATCGGCATGCCTGAAATGTGCCGACATTCGCCTAGGCTCCGGCACAAAGTGCGTTTGCTTGATCCTGCTGGGATCGGCGCATAATCTTGGTTAACCACGAGGCTCGGACATGACATTCCGCACCCGAATCGCCGGCGGCATTGTCGGACTGGCCGCCATGGCGGCCGCCGCCGCAACGCTCGCCCAGGTCCCGACGGTTGGCGGCGCTTGGGAAACACTCGCGCCGATGCCCGACCGGCGTACCGAAATCAGCGCGGTGTCGGATGGCGAGCGGCTCTATGTCCTTGGCGGATTTGCCATCGCCAACGACTCGACCATCGCCCCGCTGGCCGTGCTTGTATTTGAGCCGGCAGCCGGCGCCTGGTCGACCCTGACATCGTTGCCAGCCGGCGTTAACCACGCCGGACTGGCC
>CAYOBK010000193.1:0-9583 GCA_964402275.1 uncultured Bauldia sp. | reverse complement strand
TCGAGAAGATGCTCTACGACAATGCGCTGTATCTCGAGCGCCTGACCGCCGCCTGGCGTGGCACCGGCGAGCGGTTGTTCCGGCTCCGAATCGAGGAAACCGTCGCCTGGCTTTTTCGCGAGATGCGCGTCGAGGGCGCGTTCGCCGCGAGCCTCGATGCGGATTCGGAAGGCGGGGAAGGGCGGTTCTATATGTGGCGCCCCGATGATGTGGCGGCGGTCCTCGGTCTGGCTGCGGGCAAGGAATTCAGTGCTGCCTACGACATCACGCCCGCCGGCAATTTCGAGGCGGCGTCGATCCCCAACCGTCTGAGCCGCATCGCGCTTCTGCCCGATGCCGAGGAACGCCGGCTGGCCGACATGCGCGCCGAGCTCCTCGCGGCGCGCGACCGGCGGCCGCGTCCGGCGCGCGACGACAAGATCCTCGCGGACTGGAACGGGCTCCTGATCGCGGCGCTGGCCGGCGCCGGCACCGCACTTGAGCGAGCGGACTGGATCGCATCGGCTGAGGCGACATATCGTTTCATCACCGAAACGATGACAGTTAACGAACGGTTAAGACACAGTTACAAGGACGGCGGCCTGCTCGCGGTCGGTTTCGCCGGCGACTACGCCGCCATGATCAAGGCCGGACTGTCGCTCAACCACGCGACCATGGCCGGGGGCTACATCGACGATGCCGTCCGCCTCGCCGCGATACTCAACCGGCACTACTGGGATGAGACCGCCGGCGCCTATCGGATGACCGCCGACGACGCCGACGCGCTGATCGCGCGCCCGCTGCCCCTCTTCGACGACTCGGTGCCGAGCGCCAACGCGACGATCGCCGCCACCCTCGCGCGCCTCGCAAGCCTCACCGGCGACTCCGCCCACGGCGACCGCGCCGACCGCATCCTTGGTGCGCATTGCGGTGGCGCGCGGGCGGTGCTGGGCAAGGCCGGCCTCTTCAATGCCCTCGACCAGCGCCTTCACGGCACCGACATTGTGGTGATCGCGAGTTCCGCGGACACGGCGCGACCGCTCCTCGAGGTGGTGCGCGGCGCGTGGCAGGACGGCTTCACCGTCCTCGTCCGCCCGGCCGGCGACGACCTCCCGGCGGCGCACCCGGCCCATGGCAAGACGGCGGAGGGCGGACGGCCCACCGCCTATGTCTGCCGCGGGCAGGCCTGCTCCGCGCCGGTGACAGAGCCGGACGCGCTTCGATCGTTGTTGAGGGGAGCTAGCGCTTCACCATCGCCAGGGTGAACCCGTCATAGCCCTTGACGCCGACGGTCTGGATCGACGTCGCGGTCAGGCGTTCGTCGCTGGCGAGCATATCGTGGAACCGCCGAACGCCGGCGATATCGGGATCGCCGCTATCTGCGTCGAGTACGCGGCCGTTGCGGACCACATTGTCGACGATGATGAGCGCACCCGGGCGGGACATCTTCGCCGCCCAGTCGACATAGTCGGGGATGTTTGCCTTGTCGGCGTCGATGAACGAAAGGTCGAACGGGCCGATGCCGGCCGCTGCGACCTTCGGCAAGAGCTCGATCGCCTCGCCGATCCAGATGTCGACCTTTCTCGCCACGCCGGCTTTGGCAAGATTGCCGCGCGCGACTTCGGCGTGCCGCGGATCGGCTTCGATGCTGATAAGCCGTCCGTCCTCAGGCATCGCGCGCGCCATACAAATCGCGCTGTAGCCGCCGAGCGTTCCGACCTCGAGAATGCGTTTGGCGCCGATCGACGCAGCGAGGAGATGAAGGAGCTTGCCGTGGCTCGGCGACACGGCGATTTGCGGCAGCCCCGCCGCCGTGCTGGCTTCGAGCGCCGCGTCGAGCGCCGGATCCGTGCCGATCAGCCGATCTTCGAAATAGCGGTCGACCGCCGTCCACGCATCGGATGCCACCTGTCCGGACTCCGGCTCAGGTGTTCATCTGTTCGAAGAAATCGGCGTTGCTCTTGGTCTGCCGCAATTTGTCGAGCAGGAACTCGATCGCGTCGGCCGTGCCCATCGGCATCAGGATACGGCGGAGCACGTACATCTTCTTCAGCGTGTCCGGCGGCACCAGCAGCTCTTCCTTGCGCGTGCCGGATCGCGTGATGTCGATCGCCGGGAACACGCGCTTGTCGGCGACCTTGCGGTCGAGGATGATTTCCGAGTTGCCGGTGCCCTTGAACTCCTCGAAGATCACCTCGTCCATGCGGCTGCCGGTGTCGATCAGCGCCGTGGCGATGATCGTCAGCGAGCCGCCTTCCTCGATGTTGCGCGCCGCGCCGAAGAACCGCTTCGGCCGCTGCAGGGCGTTGGCGTCGACGCCGCCGGTGAGAACCTTGCCCGACGACGGCACCACTGTGTTGTAGGCGCGGCCGAGACGCGTGATCGAATCCAGGAGGATCACCACGTCGCGTCCGTGTTCGACCAGACGCTTGGCCTTCTCGATCACCATCTCGGCCACGGCGACGTGACGCGTCGCCGGTTCGTCGAAGGTCGACGAGATCACCTCGCCTTTCACCGAACGCTGCATGTCCGTCACCTCCTCCGGCCGCTCGTCGATGAGCAGGACGATCAGGAAGCACTCCGGATGGTTGGTGGTTATCGAGTGCGCGATGTTCTGGAGGAACACGGTCTTGCCGGTCCGGGGCGGCGATGTGATCAGCGCGCGCTGGCCTTTGCCCAGCGGCGCCACAAGGTCGATGACCCTCGCCGACAGGTCCTTTTTTGCCGGCTCGTCGGTCTCCATCTTGATCCGCTCGTCCGGGTAGAGCGGCGTCAGATTGTCGAAGTGAATCTTGTGCCGTGCCTGCTCAGGATCCTGGAAGTTGATTGAATTGACCTTGAGCAACGCGAAGTAGCGCTCGCCGTCCTTCGGGCTGCGGATATCGCCTTCGACGGTGTCGCCTGTGCGCAGCGAGAAGCGCCTGATCTGCGACGGCGAGATGTAGATGTCGTCGGGCCCGGCAAGATAGTTGGCGTCGGGCGAACGGAGGAAGCCGAATCCGTCCTGCAGCACTTCCACGACGCCCGCACCGATGATGTCGGTGCCGCGGCTGGCGAGCTGCTTCAGGATGCCGAACATCAGCTCCTGCTTCCTGAGCGTGCTCGCGTTCTCGACCTCAAGGCCCTCCGCGAAAGACAACAGCTCCGGCGGGGACTTCGTCTTGAGGTCCTGCAGTTTCATTTCAGGCATATGCTAGTCCTTGAATCGGTCGCGAAGACCGAGCGGCTTGTGATGGTGGAGGATTGCAGAACTTCGGGCGGGTCGGCTGACCGTGGCCATGGCAACACGGGGATCGTGCTGGAGAAGCTCCCGGTGCCGGTCTGCTTGATTGGATGTCGATCAACATAATGGCTTGCACCGCCGCCGACAAGTCGCTTTCAGCCGCGCCGCCCGGAATTCAAAACGGCTTGACCGCCACCAGAATGACGATGCCGATCAGCAGCAGGGTCGGAACTTCGTTGACCATACGGTAAAGCCGGGCAGGGCGCGTATTGGCGTCACGCTCGAAGTCGCGCCGCCGCGCGGCAAGCCAGCCGTGCATCGCCGACATCGCCACCACCAGCGCGAATTTGGCCATCATCCACGGCTCGCGGTACGCCTCGCTCCATATCGCCAGCCAGATGCCGGCGGCCCAGGCGGCGATCATCGCCGGATTCATGATCGCCCTCAGCAACCGCCTTTCCATGACCTTGAAGGTCTCGGACTTGTCTGAGCCGGGCTCCGCGTCGGCGTGGTAAACGAACAGCCGCGGCAGGTAGAGCATCCCCGCCATCCACGCGACAATGGCAACGATGTGGAACGCAAGGAGCCAATTGTAGCCGGTCATCGGTTCCAGTTCCTCACGCGCTCGACCAGCCTCTCGACATGCGCGATCGGCGTCGCCGGCACGATTCCGTGGCCGAGGTTGAAGATGAAGCGGCCGCCCGACAACGCCGCCATGATCCCGGCGACCGCGGAATCGAGCGCCGCTCCCCCCGCTACCAGCACCATCGGATCGAGGTTCCCCTGGACCGCCACCTTGGCCTGCAGGTGGCGGGCCGCCGAGAGCGGCACCGTCCAATCCAGCCCCAAGGCGTCAACGCCGGTCTCGGTGGCATAGGCCTCGAGCAGGAGCCCTGCGCCCTTCGGGAAGCCGATGAACTTTGCTCCCGGCACTTTCTCCCGCACCAGCCTCACGATCTTCGCCGTCGGCGCGATGCACCAGCGCCTGAAATCAGCTTCGCCAAGAACGCCCGCCCAGCTGTCGAAGATCTGCACGACATTCGCTCCGGCCCGGATCTGTTCCGTCAGATACGCGGCCGACGCCTGTACCAGCTTGTCGACGAGCGCGTCGACCATCTCCGGCCGCGCCGCGGCCGCCAGCCGCGCCGGCGCCTGGTCCGGCGTTCCCCTTCCGGCGATCATGTACGTTGCCACGGTCCACGGCCCGCCGCAGAAGCCGATCACCGTCTTGTCGCCTCCGAGCGCCGCGCGAACCTGCCGCACCGCTTCGAATACCGGCCGGGCGCGTTCCGCAGTTGCGCCGACATCCAGCGCCTCGACGCCTGCAACATCGATCGGCTCGAGCCGCGGCCCCTCCCCTTCGGCGAACTCGACCTTGCGCCCCAAGGCATGCGGCACAACGAGAATGTCCGAGAACAGAATCGCGGCGTCGAAACCAAACCGCCGGACCGGCTGCAGCGTCACCTCGGCCGCCAAATCAGGTGCGTAGCAAAGATCGAGAAAAGAACCTGCGCGCGCCCTGACCTCCCGGTACTCGGGCAGATAGCGGCCCGCCTGCCGCATGAGCCAAACCGGCGTAGGTCTGCCGCCAACTTCAAGCGCCCGTTCGATCGGTCCGGCTACGACACCGGTATCCTTGTCCATCTTCGTCCTGAACCAAACAAGAGAATCTTTTTCTTCTGATTCTATTAGGGGCTGGATTGGTGAGATTCTCGATTGGCCACAGCCTGACTGTCGATCCCGGTGGCAAACGAGATCGGTGAACTTTGCAATCGACAGCCTGTCGACTAAACCGGTCGCCGCGACAACGGCCTGTAACACAATGGATATTGACGACGCTACACTGACAGATATTGGGGACGCCTGGTGGACGATCGGGAATTCCCGATTCAAGCAAAATGTCGCGCCGGGCCAGGCACAGGAGGAGCGGCTTTGATAAGATTCAGGCTGACGGGGATGATTTCGGCCGACCCGGATTCTGGCGCACAGACCGCCAATGGGCTTCCACAGGGGCCATCGAATCCTGGGGCAATGGCGAAGGACGGCAGCGATTGTTCTTCCCAGTGACGGAAAAACGACGTTGACCGCAATTGTCCTTGCATCGGCCAGCAAGATCCGCCGGCAGCTTCTCGCCAACGCCGGCCTGTCGGTCGCGGTGGTCTCCCACGACATCGACGAACGCAGCGTGCAGAAGGAGGCCGCCGGAGACCCGCGGCGCGGCGCCCGGCTGCTCGCCGAAGCAAAGGCAAACGCCGCGAGCATCAAGCGGCCGCCATCGATCGTCATCGGCGCCGATCAGACCCTCGAAATCGACGGACAGCTTCTCACCAAGCCCGCCGATCGCCGGGAGGCCAAGCATCAGCTCGGTCTCCTGTCGGGCAAGGCCCATCAACTGCACACCGCATTCGCGCTCGCCAGGAACGGCGAACGGATCACCGCTCAGTTGCGATCCGCGCGCCTCACCATGCGACCGCTGACCGAAGGCGACATCGACTGGTATCTCGATCAGCTCGGCGACACGGCCTCGCTCGGCGTCGGAGCCTACCAGATCGAAGGTCTCGGAATTCGGCTGTTCGATCGGATCGAGGGCGACTACTTCACGATACTCGGACTGCCGATGATCCCGCTCCTTGCCGAGCTCCGAAAGCTCGGCGTCGTTGCGCCGTGACGCGACCGGTCGCCTGCGTCATCGGCTGGCCGGTCAGCCACTCGCGTTCGCCGTTGATTCACCGCTATTGGCTTCGCCGGATGGGCGTCGACGGAGACTATGTTGCGGCGCCCGTCGAACCCGCGCGGATCGAGGCGTTTCTTTCCGGCTTCGCCGACAGCGGTTTCGTCGGCGGCAACGTCACCGTCCCCTACAAGGAAGTCGCCTTCAAGGCGGTTGCCGAGGCGGACGGCGTTGCCGCCGCGCTCGGCGCGGTCAACACGCTTTCTCTCGCCGGCGGCCGGCTGATCGGGAGCAATACCGACGCGTACGGATTCCTCGCCAACCTGGACGCCGCCGCTCCCGGCTGGGATCGCCCCGCCGGAACGGCGGTCGTACTCGGCGCCGGCGGCGCGGCGCGTGCGGTGGTCTGGTCGCTTCTCCAGCGCAGGCTGGCGCCGGTCGTCGTCGTCAACCGGACGATCGGCCGAGCCGAAGAACTTGTCGCCAAATTCGGTGGCGATGTTCGCCCGTCGGCGTGGAGCGCGCTTCCGGGTTGGCTTTCGAAAGCGCAAATCCTGGTGAACGCAACGTCGCTCGGAATGCGCGGGCAGCCGGCGCTCGAGGTCGATATCGGCGCACTTCCGGCCGGCGCGACCGTCAACGATCTCGTCTACGCGCCGCTCGAAACGCGATTGCTCCGCGCCGCGCGCGGGCGAGGCCTCGCCGGCGTCAGCGGCCTCGGCATGCTCATTCACCAGGCAGTGCCGGGATTTCACAAATGGTTCGGCAAAACGCCCGAGGTAACCGGCGAGCTCTACGCGCTGGTCGCGGCCGACCTGGAAAAGAATGCATGATCGTACTCGGGATCACGGGTGCGATCGCCAGCGGCAAGTCGACCGTTGCTTCGATCTTCGCCGAGTCGGGTATCCCCGTGTTCAATGCCGACGCGATCGTCCACGACTACTATCGCGGGAACCCGAAGGCGATCGTCGATGCGTTCCCGGAGGCATCGCCCGCCGGCGAGGTCGAGCGCCGCAGGCTTGCTGCGGTCGTCGAGCGCGATGCTTCCGCCATCGACCGGCTCGAGGCAATCATCCATCCGATCGTGCGCGACGCGGCCGAGGCATTTCTCCGCGGGGCGGATCAAGCCGGCGAGCGATTGTCGGTATTGGAGATTCCGCTGTTGCTGGAATCCGGCTTCGACGCGCTTTGCGACAAAGTGTTGATCACGACGGCGCCTGCGGCGATACGCGAGAAGCGCGTTGCGCGGCGCGGGACGATGTCGGCGGAATTACTCCGCCGGCTGACCGATCGCCAGATGCCGGAAGAAGAGAAATTGGCGCGGGCCGACTTTGTCGTGGACACCGGGGCGGATCTCGGTGACGTTCGCCGCCGGGTCGGCGATATCATCGCCTCGTTGGCCGCTGCCGCAAGCGAGGGCTGAGCACGCGGATGCGCGAGATCATTTTCGATACCGAAACCACCGGCCTCGATCTCGGCATCGATCGCATCATCGAGATCGGCTGCGTCGAGCTCGTCAATCACATCCCGAGCGGCAAGACCTTTCAGGCCTACATCAATCCGCAGCAGTCGGTATCCGCAGACTCCTATCGCGTACACGGACTTTCGGCGGACTTCCTCGCCGGCAAGCCGTTGTTCGCCGAAATGGTGGAGCAGTTCTTCGCCTTCGTCGGCGATGATCGTCTGATCGCGCACAATGCCGAGTTCGACCTGGCGTTCCTCAACGCCGAGCTCGGCCGGGCGGGTCGGCCGGCGATCTCGCCGTCGCGCGTGATCGATTCGCTCGATCTGGCGCGTCGCCGCCACCCGGCGGGACCCAATTCGCTCGACGCGCTCTGCGCGCGCTACGGCGTCGATCTCGGCGCGCGCACCTTCCACGGCGCGCTGATCGATGCGCAACTCCTCGCCGAGGTTTACATCGAGCTGATCGGCGGACGGCAGGCGAGTCTCGCATTGGGGGAAATAGAGCGCCGGCCGCTCTACGCGATCACGCCGACGCCTCTCGCCGGCAAGATCCGGCCGTCGCCGCTGCCTTCGGCGCTCGGAGGCATGGAGATCGCCGCGCACCGGCAACTGATAGCGGGCCTCAAGGACGGCGGCTTGTGGCGGATCTACCTGGCGGCCGCGCCTCAGAGCTAGCGTTTCGGCTTCAAGCCTTGTTCGCCGGCGGCGACAGGTCGAGCGCGGCGCCGGTCCCGGCCGCCTCCTGCCGAAGCCGCTCGCGGTAGAGCGCAACGAAGTCGACCGGTTCGAGGAGGAGCGGTGGGAAACCGCCGCCGCGCGACGCCTCCGCCAGGATCTGCCGCGCGAACGGGAACAGAAGGCGAGGGCACTCGACCATCGCCAGCGCGCCGAGCTGATTTTCCGGGATGTTGGCGATGCGGAAGAGCCCGCCATAAACCAGCTCGCAGGCGAACAGCACGTCGTCGTTCGTCTGATCGGTACCGTTCGCGTCGAGCTTCAGGGTCACCTCGAGTTCGGACTCCGACCGCCGGTTCACCTGGACGTTGATCCTGATGTCGACCTTTGGCGGCTTGTCCCGCTGCTTGAGCGAATCGGGGGCGTTCGGGTTTTCGAACGAGAGATCCTTCAGATATTGCGCGAGGATATTCATCCGCGGCACGGACGGATCGTTCGGAGGCGGAGCGCCGGTTACCCGCGGGACTTCGCTGCCGGAGAATCCCGGGGCGCCGTTCCCGGATTTGGCCGTTCCGCCGTCTGCCTTGGCCTTCTTGTCGTCGCCGTCAGCCATGTCGGATACCCTTCACCCGCCGGCCACGCGAAACGGCCGACGCGGCGGTGGCTAACATGCCCATGGTGGGGTGACAAGAACGGGTCACCGCCGCCGGCCGTCGGAATCGCCGGGATCGTCGGGGCCTTCGGCGCGGATGTCGATCACGGTGCGATAGGTGGTTCCCCCGTCATAGGAGCCGGGCCACCGCGACCAGCGGCCGCTCAGCCGTGCGAGGAACATCGGGGCGATCACCCGCCAGACCCAATCGCGCACCGCCGGCACAAACAGCAGAAATCCGATTGCGTCGGTGACGAATCCCGGCGTCAGCAGGAGAATGCCGGCAACCAGCACCAGCACGCCATCGGCCATCGCCGCCGCGGGCACTCGGCCCGCATTCACGTCTTCGCGAAGGCGCTCCAGAACGTTGAAGCCTTGCTGACGAAGGAGAATGATGCCGATCACCGCGGTCGCCAGGATCAAAGCCAGTGTCAATCCGAGCCCGATCTGTTGGCCGACCAGGATGAACACGGCGATTTCGACGATCGGAACGACCAGGAACAGGATCGGGATGATGCGGACCGGCATTCGCTTAGGTGCCCTTATCTTGGTAAGGCTGGTTTCAATTGGGGCTAGATTGGCCCTACCAAGGTCCTTAGATAGGGGTTGTGGTACGTTTTGACACGGGGGCGTGTCCCGTGAGAACCACGATTCCGACCGGATTGGCTGAATGGGCGATTCTGACAGCATCTTTACGATCATCTTTTTGGCGCTGGCGGTCGTCATTTTCCTGCGCCTGCGCAGCGTTCTCGGCCGCCGAACCGGCAGCGAGCGCCCGCCCTTCGACCCCTATTCGCGAAGCGAGCAGCGTCGCCAGGGGAATGACAAGGTGATCTCGCTCCCGCCTCGACAAGATCGCGAGACGGAGCCGGCGGCCTATCGCATGGAGAACCAGATCGATGTCGAGACACGGATCAAG
>CAYOBK010000192.1:0-4568 GCA_964402275.1 uncultured Bauldia sp. | reverse complement strand
GACACTGCCGGGTCGGAGCAGCGCGGGCGTCCGCCCGTGGAATTCGCCGCGCCGCTCATTGAGGAAGGGCGCAGACGGATCCGGATCGACCACGGCGTTGGCGTCGCCGACGATTGCGACGAACTGCGCGACGAGGTCGGCCATTATCGGCTTCGCACGGTGTGTCTCGGGCATGGCGGCGCGACCGTAGCGATCATCGATTCGGCCGTCGAGCGGCATTCTCTCACTGCAAATCCGGGCTTTCGCGGCAATTGCAGACGGGCGCCTTCGGCCACCTTGCCTCGCTTGATGCCTTCCGGGCCCTGTGCAATAGAGGCGCCCCTGAAAGAGGACAGCGACTATGGCGGAAGCAGGCGTGCTGATGCGCGGCAAGCGCGGCCTTGTCGTCGGCGTGGCCAACAATCGCTCGCTTGCCTGGGGCATCGTCAAAGCCTGCGGCGACCAAGGCGCCGAGATCGCACTGACCTACCAGGGCGATGCCATGAAGAAGCGCGTCGAGCCGCTTGCCGCCGAGATCGGGGCGACGGTGATCGGCCATTGCGACGTCACCGACCCGGATTCGATCGAGGCCACATTCGCGGCGATCGAGAAGCAGTGGGGGCGGCTCGATTTCCTTGTCCACGCCGTTGCCTTCTCCGACAAGAACGAGCTGACCGGTCGGTATGTCGACACCACGGCAGCCAATTTCGACCGCACGCTAGCCGTTTCCTGCTACTCGCTCGTCGCCCTGGCGCGACGCGCCGAGCCCTTGATGAAGGGCGGCGGATCGATCCTCACGATGTCGTTCTACGGCGCCGAGAAATGGATTCCCCACTACAACGTGATGGGGGTCGCCAAGGCGGCGCTCGAGGCCAGCGTCCGCTCCCTCGCCGCCGATCTCGGACCCGGCGGCATCCGGGTCAACGCTATCTCGGCGGGGCCGGCCAAGACGCTCGCGGCGTCCGGCATCGGCGACTTCCGCTACATCCTCAAATGGAACGAAGACAACGCGCCGCTCCGACGGACGGTTACGATATCCGAGATCGGCGATGCCGCGGTTTACCTGCTCTCCGACCTGTCACGCGCCGTGACCGGCGAGGTCCATCACGTCGACTCCGGTTATCACGTGGTCGGCATGAAGAACCCCGGAGCGCCGAACCTCGTGATCAATGGCGACTAGCTGCGCCCGTTTGACGCCGGTTGGCGCCAAGCCTAGAAGCGCGCAGGTTTCGACATGTCGCACAACACGTTCGGCCACCTCTTTCGTGTGACCACCTGGGGCGAGAGCCACGGGCCGGCGATCGGCTGCGTCGTCGACGGGTGTCCGCCGAGGATCGCCCTCTCCGAAGCCGAGATTCAGCATTGGCTGGATAAACGTCGGCCGGGCCAGTCGCGCTTCACCACCCAGCGCCGCGAGCCCGATACCGTTCGCATCCTGTCCGGCGTCATGCCCAACGAAATGGGGGACGGCTACCTTACCACCGGAACGCCGATCGCTCTGCAGATCGACAATGTCGACCAGCGCACCAAGGACTACGACGCTATCCGGGACCAGTACCGTCCCGGCCACGCCGATTTCACCTACGATCTGAAGTACGGCATTCGCGATTATCGCGGCAGCGGGCGCGCCTCGGCGCGTGAGACCGCTGCGCGGGTCGCCGCCGGCGGCATCGCGCGGAAGATAATCCCGGAAGTCCGCATCCGCGGAGCGCTGATCCAGATCGGCGTGCACCGGATCGATCGCGGCCACTGGGATTGGGATGCCGTCGACGCCAACCCGTTCTTCTCGCCGGACCCGGGGATCGTACCGGTGTGGGAGACCTATCTCGACGGTATCCGCAAGAGCGGCTCGTCCGTCGGGGCGGTGATCGAGGTGGTGGCCGAGAACGTCCCCGCCGGGCTCGGCGCGCCGATCTACGGCAAGCTCGACCAGGACATCGCCGGCGGGCTGATGTCGATCAACGCCGTCAAGGGCGTCGAGATCGGCGCCGGCTTCGCCGCCGCCGAACTGACCGGCGAGACCAACGCCGACGAGATCCGCATCGGCGCCGATGGCCGCGCGGTGTTCCTGACCAACAATGCCGGCGGCATCCTCGGCGGCATCTCGACCGGACAGCCGATCGTCGCGCGCTTCGCCGTCAAGCCCACCTCATCCATTCTCACGCCGCGAAGGTCGATCAGCGACGACGGCAGGGAGGTCGACGTGTCGACCAGGGGGCGTCACGACCCCTGCGTCGGCATTCGAGCCGTGCCGATCGGAGAGGCGATGCTGGCCTGCATTCTGGCCGATCACTATCTCCGCCATCGCGGTCAGATGGGTACCGAACCGGGCGCATCATGACGCTGGACACCGAGCGCGCAATCGCCGCCGTCGAAGCATTCGGGCGGGGTGAAATCGTCGTCGTCACCGACGATGACGACCGCGAGAACGAGGGCGATCTGGTCCTCGCCGCGGTTCACGCAACGCCGCAAAAGCTTGCCTTCATCATCCGCCACACCAGTGGCATCGTCTGCGCGCCGATCACGTCGGGGATCGCCAAGCGCCTTAACCTGATGCCGATGGTATCGCAGAACGACGCGCCGCTGGAGACGGCCTTTACCGTTTCGGTCGATCTTCGCCACGGTCTCACCAGCGGCATTTCCGCCGAGGAGCGCTGCAACACCATCCGGGCGCTCGCCAACAGCAACATCGGCGCCGGCGATTTTGTGCGGCCTGGCCACGTGTTCCCTCTGGTCGCCCGCGAAGGCGGCGTCCTGACCCGGTCCGGCCATACCGAGGCGGCGGTCGACCTTTGCCAACTGGCCGGGCTCGAGCCGGTCGGCGTCATATGCGAGCTCGTCAACGACGACGGCACCGTCGTCCGCGGCGCGGCCGTCGAGGCATTTGCCCGGGAGCACCAGCTCCGATGGGTGTCGGTCGCCGAGATCATCGCCCTCAGACAGCGCCGCGAGCAGCTCGTCAAGCGGGTTGGCGAGCGGACGATCGAGACCGCGTTCGGCAACGCGACGGCGATTTCATACGCCACTCCGTGGGATCCGATGCAGCATCTGGCGATCGTGATCGGAGACATCGGCGACGGCCGCGGCGTGCCGGTCCGCATCCACCGGGAACGGCTGGTCGACGATCTGTTCGGCAAGGGCTCGCTGCTCGAACAGGGCCTGCGCCAACTCGCCAGGCAAGACGCCGCCGTTCTCATCTATCTTCGGGAGGGGGCCGTCGGCGTCGTCGACAGCGGCAGCGACGCCGCGGGCTCTCGGGTCGAGAACCGGGCGGAGCATCACGGCTCGGCGCGGCGGCGCGCCGAGGAATGGCGGGACATCGGGCTTGGCGCGCAAATCCTCCGGGACCTCGGGGTCCGGTCGATCAGGCTCTATGCCGCGCGGGAGTTCCGCTACGTAGGGCTTGAAGGCTTCGGCATCGAAATCGAATCGACCGAGCGTCTCGGCTGACGCTCACAGCGTCTGGAGCCAGGCAAGCCCCTCGGTGAACTCCACCGCAAGCATCCGCTGGATGTAGCCGCCGAGCGCCGTTCCGGCCCAAGTCAGCTCGAGCCAGTTCTCCGGCTGGTTGCACTGTGAAATGGCGACCTCCCGCGTCCGGGCAACGATGGCCGATACGAAGGTCTGCGCATTGACCGCGTCCTGATTGACGACGGCGAGGAGGAGATTGTGAAACAGCGCGGACTCCTCGGCTCCGGCGACCCCGATGAGACAGGTTGCGACGAGTTCGGCCCGCTGCAGATCGGCATCGTTCTGCGCCGTAGCCCAGGTCGGGATGAGCGTCGCCAGCGCCAAAACGCCCAACAGTCTCTTCATTTCGCTCGTCCTCGCGAAGTCAGCCCGAATGGATAGTCCCCGCCGCGGCGGCTGTCGACTGCCGGGATCCCGCGGGAATCGGCCGGGCTCAGCCCAAAGTCGCCCCGATCGCATATTCCTGATTGCCGTCCCGGCCCGTGATCGGGGCAGGGACCAACCCCACCACCTGCCACCCCGGTCTGCCGTCGAGCCAATCCGCGAGGTCCCTGGCCGCCGCCCGCGCGATCTCCGGATCGCGGACGATGCCGTTCTTGCCGACGCGATCCCGGCCGGACTCGAATTGGGGCTTCGCCAGCACCACGGCGAAAGCCCCCGGCGCGCAGAGGCCAAGTGCGGGCGGCAACGCCAGCCTATGCGAAATGAAGCTGACATCGCTGACCAGCGCCGCGACGCGGTCATCGACGAGATCGGCGGAAAGGTCGCGCGCGTTGACGCCTTCGCGAACACGCAGGCGGGGATCGGCCGCCAATGCCGGCGCCAGCTGGCCGTGGCCGACGTCGATCGCATGCACCTTTCGCGCGCCGCGCTCGAGCAGCACCTGCGTGAACCCGCCCGTCGAGGCCCCAAGGTCGATCGCAACGCGACCCGACGGGTCAAAGCCGAAGTAGTCGAGGGCATATGCCAGCTTCAGCGCTGCACGCGACACGAACCGCGCCGCAGGATCATCGACTTCGATTGGGGCGTTCTCGTCAACCAGCCTTCCCGGCTGATCCGCGCGTTCGCCGTCGATTGTAACGCAGCCGCGGAGGATGGCGTCGCGGGCGCGCGCCCGG